>CAKMYR010000262.1 GCA_929200175.1 uncultured Gammaproteobacteria bacterium | reverse complement strand
GTTGAATGCTTTTAGTAAATTCTGCCTGCTGATAAAAGTTTTTGTAAAAACTATAAATTTCCGCTAACGTGAAAACACTTTTGCCTGCTTTAGTTGCTTTATACAAAAATTGATACCAAGCTAAGGTTGTTTTTAAACAATTATGTTTAGCTAAAAAATTAGCTACCTTACTTTTGGTTTTAGCTACTGTAAAATCTTTAGGAATAGCAATAATGAATTTATTAATTTTATTAATGTTAATACCAAAGCGATTCAACCTACCTAAGCGTTGCAAGTTATTTTCCGGGGTAGTTATTTCAGATACCATATTATCACAAGTTATATTCAAACTTGCTTGAATTATAGGTCCACTACGTAAAATATCATACTTATTATTACCATCTTGTTTAAAGCAATTAAAAACCTGTTTAAATAAACGTTTTTTGTCTTCTTTTATAAACTTAGAATGGTATAACAATGAATTTTCATTAGCATTTTTTAAAAAACTTAATTGAGCAGTTTTAGCTGTATTACTAATTACAAATGTAGATTTAGATTGCGGTTTATACAGCGGGTTACTATCGTTTAATTGATTTTCGTAATATTCAACAAACTCAAACTTATATTTACAATTATTAAAAGATGGCATTTCTATAACATCATAGTCTAAATCTATATCTAAAAAATCTTTTAAATAAGCATAATGAGGTGTTGCAGATACTAATAAGGCTTTAGTACCACCTTTTAATTTTTTTCTTGCAATTAATAATTCAGCAAATAATAAATTAAAAGCCGGCATGGTTATATATTCGTGATATTCATCAAACACCACATGAGCAGATAAAAAATTTAATAACCGGTCGATTTTTGTATGACTAATAATAGTATTTAAAATCTGATCGATGGTAGTAATAACAATATTGCCAGAAAAATAATTATTTTTAGTTGTTGGGTTAGCATAACTATTTGTATATTTATATTCTCCGGTATAAATTTCTATAGTTGCATTTTGTAAATATTGCTTGCTAGTTAAATCATCAAATAATCCTTGGCAAATTTGCACGCGAGGACAAATCCAAATTATTTGCTGAGCATCAGTATTTTTTGCCCATTCAAGTGCAATTTTAGTTTTACCGCAACCTGCTGCTCCTGCTAGCACTGTAATATATTCATCATTTGTAATTAATTTGTTAGCAACTTCAGTTTGCTGTTTGCTTCTTTTATCTTCAGGAAAATTAGCAAGACAAGCTGTAATCTGGTTAGTTAAATCGCTAGCTATATTTAATTTATTTATTTTAAATTGTTGTTCTACAAAATCTGCTAGTTCTTTATTTGCTATTAACGCTTGTAATTCAGTAGCTGATAAACTAGAAATCCATCTATCGGCTGTAATAACGCAGGCACGAACAACATTAGCCATTGAATTATCACTGGCTTTTTGTTGAAACTCCTTCAATTGCTTACAGTCAGCATCATAATTTTTATATGCTGGTAGCTCTTCATCTATATTGTTATTATTAATAGTT
>CAKMYR010000261.1 GCA_929200175.1 uncultured Gammaproteobacteria bacterium | reverse complement strand
AAGAATAGATAAATATCAGCGCTATATTGTATGTAATTTTATCAACAACCCAAAAGGTAGCTAAATGAATTCACATAAACTTAGTATCGAAGAAATAAAGCGCGAATACTTAGAAATATTAAAGGAAATAACAGCAAGTGCTTTTATGTTTCATGATGCTTGTTATTCTGAGATTTGTCTCCCATTTCCTTTTGAGGAACACCAAAAAGCAAAGCCCAAAGTCATGATTGTAGGCAGAGAAACTGCTAAAACTACAAGAAGAAAAATTAATGCTAATGATACATTAGTTAATATTGTTGATGATGCATATTTAGAATATATTAAGCATATAAAAAAATATCCTGATGGCAAGATTAAAACTAAAAGCAAAAGTCATTTTAAAAGATACTTTTTTGAAATTGCTGGGCACTTAGGTATAGATCCTAGAGGAATGATATATGCTAACATGTTTGCTTGGGATTATAATAAGAAATCACCATTGAAGCTTCCAAAAGATGAGTTTTTAAAAATAAAGGATATCTCCTTAAAGTTATTGGCAAAACAGATTGAGCTATTTAAACCAAACTTTATTGTATTTGCAACTGGATGTAACAAGATAGACCCTTTAATAAAAGAATTGTTTAATAATTATTTTCAAGGTTATAAAACTGAAAATATTATCAAGAGACAATTGTGGGAGTTTAGTGCAGCAGGTGCAAGATGTTTCCGCATTGCACATCCAAGAGCACAACATAAGCACCATCAAAATTGTAGAGATGAGGTAATAAAGCGTATACAGCTATTATCTAAATAAAAGGTTGGCAACGAATTAGAAAATAAGCAATAATAAGCAGTTACAATAATTATACTACATCAATAACATTAATAAGGATGCAAGTTATTTTATGGCAAACCAATTACCAGATTATGCAACTGTAGCAAATACTGTAGCAAAAGAAATAACAAAAAAACCATATTTTCTTAATTGTTTGATTTTTTTAGGATTGTTTCTATACGGGCTTTTTTTTCTTCCTGAAAATATAGTAAAGGCATTAGGCATTTTTGAACTTATAAATTCATATAGGGATATTATAGTTAGCTATGGTATTGTATCAATAGGATTATTAATATATGCAAAATATCATAAGTATAAAGCACAAAAACAACGGAAAAAACTTTTACATAATTTAACTCCAGAAGAAAAGGGCTATTTATCACAATATATTACTAATAAAACGAATACTTTGTACTTTCTCGCTGATGATGGTGTTATCTGGGGTTTATGTTACAAAAAAATAACATTCTTTGTTATGACAGGAATGCTTTTTCCTAAATCTGCATATAATCTTCATTCTTGGGCAAGAGAATATTTGGAAAAAAACTCAAACTTATTGAACGATGCTGCAGAGGTAGATAAAAAAAAATTAGCTAGTATTTCTAGTTTCTTAAGCCACAGAAGCTAGCAATCAACTACCTTGCCCATTATGATTTTTATGATAATAAGCATACATTTCGGTTAAAATCAAT
>CAKMYR010000260.1 GCA_929200175.1 uncultured Gammaproteobacteria bacterium | reverse complement strand
GATTATGAAGAAATATTGAATGATGACGGAGATATCATCGAAAATTTTTCTTCTTTACTAAATGGTTTTATAGAAGACAATCCAAAAGATTTCACAGGAGAAGTTGAGAAGGAATGGCTTGAAAAAGATATTTCCAAAAAATTAATTTTTGAAAGTCCTATTCCTCTTAACGACGAACAAAAGCAAGTTTTAATAGCATTACAAAAACCAGATTGTAAATTTATGATATTAGAAGGACCTCCAGGAACAGGGAAAAGCCATACAATTACAGCAATTATTTGTAAGGCATTACTAGAAGAAAAATCTGTACTTGTGTTGTCGGATAAAAAAGAAGCTCTTGATGTTGTTGAAGAAAAAATTTCTAACACACTAAATAAGATTAGGCATGGAGATGACTTTCAGAACCCTATTCTCAGACTTGGAAAAACAGGAAACAAATTTTATAAAATTGTACAGGGGCAAACTATTCAAGAAATCAAAGAACATTATTATGCCTATAAACACAACAAAACAGAGTATGATGAGCATAGAGAAAAATCACTTATTGAATTAGAAAATAACATAAGTGGCAATATAAAGTATTTTGATGATATAAATATTAAAGATATTGAGCTTTATTTTCAAGGCTTTAATAAATTTTCAACTATTGATTGGATTAATTCTACAGATGAGTACAAAATTGATTTGTTACGAATAAAAAAAGGGATAGAAAAAATTTGTCAGCACAACAATAATTTAAAAATTGATAAAAATATATTGAATGATACAAATTATAAACTGTTGAATGAATACAAAAACTCTCTCAATATTTTAAGTGAATCGAAAGTAGATTTTAAAGAAAAAAATAAAAATATTGATGTTGATGTTGATGTATTGATTGCAAAGTTTGGCAATCATACTCCCTACGATGAAAAAACACTTAGTACTTTAAAATCTATAAAAACAATACAAAGTGAGCTAAAAAATTTATACAAAGATAAACCTACAATTTTAAAATTATTCAAATCAGAGCAAGAATTAAACCTTATAACTTTAACCTCGCATTCAGATATTATAAATATTTCCCTTGATTTACTTACAGAATCAAAGAAATTTCTAGGAAATAAATTTACTAATTATAATATTTTTACTAATTTTGAGATCCCAGAAGGTACAAGCATTGAAAAAGCTATTGCCCAACTTAAAGAATATATTGATAATTTAAATGCAATTAAATGGTGGCATATTATATCAAAAAATAAAAACATTAAAAAAGCCAATCAAAAATTAAAAAAAACTTTTAGTTATTTTGAAATAGAAAGTCCTCAAAAATATTTTAAAAACATGCAGTGCGTATCTGATTTATTCCATTTTATTCACGAAAAATTTCTAAATAAATATACAGAAAATGAAAATTGTTTATATGAGATTTTTAGAATTTTAATAGACTTGTTAGAGAATAACAATGGTAAATATTTATCTGAATACAGTAAGATCAAACAACTTCAGAATGAAATCATCTCAGAAC
>CAKMYR010000259.1 GCA_929200175.1 uncultured Gammaproteobacteria bacterium | reverse complement strand
TTATCTCAAAATTTAAGCAAATGAAAAATAATAATATATGTGTTTTAGAGGCTGACTTGCCGGATAAAAGGCTGATTGATGAGTATGGTACTTATACTCAAATGATAAAAAATTGGTTAGATAAAGGTGGTCAGGTTGATGAATATTTGGCTGTAAATGTAAGAAATAAGGGGTGGCAAGAGTTAATAAATATTGAAAATATAGATATTTTTATTATAACTGGCTCTAGGTATAGCGTTAATGATGATAGTGTTTGGATTGATGAATTAAGTCAATTTATAAAATATATTTGGGATAAAACTAACAAAAAAATGCTAGGAATATGTTTTGGTCATCAAATTATTGCTAAGGCTATGAATGGCAAAGTAGCAAAAAATAAATATGGTTGGAATGTTGGCGCTAATAAATATAATATTAAAAAACCTTATAGTGCTTATTTTGATAATCTTAACTCGCTAGATTTATTAGTAATTCATCAAGAGCAAATAGTAAAAAAACCACAAATAGCAAAATTAATAGCCGACAATGATAGGTGTAAATACGGCATTTTGTTATATGCCAATAGATTTTTAACAATACAGGCTCATCCAGAGTTTGTTGGTGATTTTTTGCAAGAATTAATAAATAAAAAAGATTTAACAGCTAATATAACTGGCGAAAATATTTTTAATAAAATTGATAGTAAACAAAATAAGATGACTACTAGCTTTGTAGATTTACTAGAATTAAATTAATTAAAACTACATAAAAGTAAAACCTAAAAAATACCATATAAATATATGAATAAATATTTATGCGCTATTATGATTTTATTTTCTTCATTTGCTTGGGCATCAAGTGTTGAGGAAACTAGAGAAAGATTAATTTTTTTATATGATAAATATCAAATTTATGAATCTTTTTATTACAAACTTACAAAATCTATATTAAATAAAGATGTCAAAGCCGTAGCTTCAATGAATGTATATCCTCTTAGGGTTAATTCTAAATCTGGGAATCTGTTAATAAAGTCAAAGGAAGAATTTATTGCTAAGTATGATAGTATAGTAACCGACAAGATATTCAATGCAGTTAAATTAGAAAAATTCGAAACTTTGTTTGCCAATTCTACTGGTATGCATATTGGTGATGGTGATATCTGGTTTACAGGCTATTGTATTGGTAAAGAAATAAAAAAAGAATGTGAAGAAGTTGTTGTTAAGGTAATGGCATATAACCTAAGGGAGATTTAACTCAATATACAAAATAATATATATTGTAAATTAGAATCTGTTTTAAAGATTAATCAATTAACAGGCATTAGGTATTTTTAACAAGCTTGATTTTTAAAATAAGAATATAGTTTGGGTTGAAGATGCTAAATATTTTTTTTAAGTATAATTACTCGATGATATTAATTCCAGCAATAGATTTAAAAAACGGTAAGTGTGTGCGCCTAAGACAAGGGTTGATTAATGATGAAACTATTTTTTCTGATAATCCTTTAAAAATGGCAGAAAAATGGATTA
>CAKMYR010000258.1 GCA_929200175.1 uncultured Gammaproteobacteria bacterium | reverse complement strand
AAACAGGCGACGATCAATACTTATTACGTGTGGTTGAAAAAAATAACGGTAAATATTATCTAAAAGCTAATAATCCAGATTATAAAACTATGCTGGCGACAGATCATTTTCGTACTCTTGCGAGGTTGGTTCAGGTTGTTAATAAGTAGAAAGTACTTTTAACACTCAGATGCAATATAATGTTCAAAACTTGGATAATATATAAGTCGTATCTTACTCGCCATGCTTGGATTGATAATTTCTTTAAATTTTGCTACAACCGTAGGGTCAGTATCAACAATAGTTATTTCTTCAATTTTATCATTATTAAATTGTTTAAACATTTGACGAGCCATATTATCAGTTTCTGGAAAAGAGTATCCGACTATAACTATACGTTTAGCATCAGAAAGATATTCATATGCTCTTTCCCATAAAAATTTAAAAATAGTAGATTTCGTAATTGGTTTATGCGGTATTGGTGGAATAATTACAGGTGTGTGGTCATGATCAGGGCTATAAATGTTATCCGAATGCCAAATATTTATTTTTTTACTGCTATCATTGCTAGAAATTAATTTATCGAAATCTTCTTTTAAACAACGCCAATTGATTGAGCCATGCAATTTAAGTATAAAGGGGTGTAAAAATTTTTTTGATCGTATCCTACCATCTTCTTTATTATCTGCTATTCCATCAAAATAAATTATTTTTTTAGGGATTTTGTATTCATAAATTAATATATCATCTATGATAGTGTCATAATTAAAAGTTATAACTCTATTATTATATTCTTTATGTTGTGTATTTTTAGGGAATAAATGGTTTATAAATTTAATAACCAATTTTTTTTGATTAGGTTTACAACCTTTTAAATAGTTACAAATTAGATGTGACATATGAGAAATATATCTTAAATTTTCAGCTTTTGTACTTACTCCCTTTTTTGATTTATGAAAACTATTTAAATGATTATAATCATCAATTCTAGTAATTATAGCTTTTTCTAAGCCAAGATTGTAGATCTCACTATTATTATCTAGCCAGTTATTAGATATGAAATTAGTTGACTTTTTTATCCAATTATTTTTTTTTGGAATTGTTTCTTTAAGGCACTTAATAAAATTACAATCTAGTGGGGTTGTATTTCTGTTAAGAATACTTTTTTTTGAATCCCTGTATGACAACGCATAACTTGCACCAGCACCAAGTATATATAAAGTTTCAACTTCCTTTCTATTGTTTTTGTTTCTCATTTATTAATCCTTTAATAACTTAAAATTCTTTCAATATGATATCACAATGAGAGTACAAAAAAATAGCTAAATACTTGCAATGTATATTAAAAATAATTACCATAAAGTTTATAAAAAAGTAAAATATTTTTACCAGAAATACACAAGCTTAAAAATTTCTTAATAGCTTAACACAATTAATAAAAAGATAAATAATATAAAAAAGAGCATGATCGCAAAAAATTCTGAAGATGATGCCCCAGAATATCAAGCTTGCTTGATGTGTAGTTTATAATAGGTAAG
>CAKMYR010000257.1 GCA_929200175.1 uncultured Gammaproteobacteria bacterium | reverse complement strand
TTTTGTACATTATCTTTGTAAAAGAGCCTGCTTTACGTTAATTGAACCAATACAAGAAAATTGGGCTTTTGATATGTTCCAGTCTTTGAATGCTTCAGGATCACCTTTGACGGCAATAGAAACATTTAAACCCTTAGTAGTTAATGATTTTAATATTTCTGAAAATAATAGATTTAAAGGTAATGATGTTGAGAAATATTTTGATAAAGTTGAAAAGTTATTAGATGAAAGTACAGCAAATAAAAAAGATAAAATAACAAATGAATTTTTAACAACGTTAGCACTTTGTCATGATGGTAATAAAAATGGAATGAGTACTCAATTTAGCTCTCAAAGAGCTTGGTTAAATATGTCGTATAATTCAATAGGAGATAAAAAAGAATTTGTTTATCGTATGCATAATTTAGCTACTTTTTGGGAAAATGTAATTCATTTTAAACCTCATTTAAACTTATCTATTGATAATTTATATAACTTATCAGATGAAGATAAAAAAATTGCATCATTAAATTGCTTATACTTAAGAGATGCAAATCATAAAATGGCTTATACTATCTTAAATAGATTTTATTCTATGGTTATTAGAGAAAAACAGAATAGCGATCATGAGTTTTTAGAAGCAACTAAAGCAATAGTTGCTTTTTTTACTCTATGGAGATCTTCATACTCTAATACAGGTTTAGATGATGTATATAGAAAAATATTAAGAAATAATGATAAAGAAAGCTATAAAGGTTTATCTTGGTCTGGAGATTATGATAATTTAAATTCTAAATACCTAAAGGATAAACTTCGAAATATTCTTATACAGCAAAAGAACATTAAAAATTTTGATTCTTGGTTTAAAAATGCTAAAAATAACTTCAGATTTGATATTGCAAACAAAGTATGTCGATTTGCATTGTTAATTGTATCAAGCGACACCATTCCAGATGAGATCAATCCTGGATTAATGAAAATTGGAAAATCAGGTTTGCATAATTATTTAACAGCCAATCATTGGATTGATGATGAGCTAAAAACAGTTGAACATGTAGCCCCACAACAATATGACTCTAGTACTGATTGGGACCAATCTATTTATGACAATGATTGTTTTCATTTGATAGGCAATTTAACTTTACTACCCGTTGATATCAATAGTTCTATAGGAAATAAAGATTGGAAAATTAAGCTTATTTATTATAAACACCTTGCAGAAAAAGATCCAAAAAACATTGAAAGTCTAATAAAACAGTCGAAAGATTTAGGTATTGAGTTAAATACTAAAACTATTGAATTGCTAAAAAATACAAAATACAAGCACCATTTAGAACCAATTATTAATAATATGGATTCAGAAAAAAACTCTTGGACACTAAATTTAATTGAAAAAAGAACTGAAAGAATATGTGAAATAACTTGGAATAAGCTTAGCAGTTGGTTGGATTATCCTAAAGAAGGTGAATAATTAAATATTACTTTTTGTAATTCATAAATACAGCGACAACTGTCGCTGTAAATCAATCCGCTAAACTATCA
>CAKMYR010000256.1 GCA_929200175.1 uncultured Gammaproteobacteria bacterium | reverse complement strand
TAAACTTACCTTGTTTATCAAAACATTGCGGAAAATGCTTTTTTAATACAGCAAGTTGTTTGCTATTTACCGTCTCTTCATTGGTAAATAAAGTTTCTTCTTTAATAGTCATGTTATACCTTAAAATTAAATTTTTAATATTTGTCGCTAACAAAACTATTATTAAAAATATTTAAGTTATAACTTTATTGTTAGCAATATTAATGTCATTGCTCGATAAAATAGCAAAATTATCTATATTATGCAATGAATTATCTTAATAAAAATATATGTTGTGTTTATGCTTGATTTATTACTTTTAGTCTTTATCTCTACATATAAAGATGTAAATATTTTTATATTTTAGGTCTGATTATATGTCGAAAAAAAATCCTTTAAAAACCAAAAAAAATCAACACTATGTACCACAATCTTATTTAAGACGCTTTACCATTAAGGGGGAAAAATCGTTAATATGGAAATTTGATAAGAAAAATAATGAATATAATAAATATCCAGCATCAGTAAATAAAATATGTGCTAAGCCTTACTATTATTATCAACAAGACGGTGATGGCTTTGAGCACATAAGATTGGAAGATGAAATATCGAAAGTAGAAAAAATTGGTAATGATATAATTATTAAAATTATAAATAATGTAGATACTAACAAGCCTTATGTAAGCATATCAGAAAAAGAAAGAGGAGAATTCGCTTTTTATGTGTCTTTTATGCTAACTCGAAATCCAGCTTTTAGAGATGGTATTAATCAAGTCAATGCCCAGTTATTATTAATTATTATCAATAATATGTATGGATCAGGAAAATTACCAGAGCCTCCGGCTATTTTAAAAAAAGCTATAGATGAAAAAGGTTTTGACAATGTTATAAAAACACAAGTTTTTGCTTCTGTAAGTCTTGAACCTATGATAAAGCTTGCTGAAGATATTGGCGTATCTATGCTGGCAAAAAACTTTTATTTTTTAGTTGCACCTGTTGATTTAGAATTTATAACTAACGATAACCCTGTTTCTTTTATGTCTGCTTCAGGATTAGTAACATACTTAGGACCTGCTCACCAAGATGCAATGATTGTTTTTCCTATATCAAAAAAAATTGCCCTTATAATTCAGGGATCTCGTAGCCAAAATGATATGTCTATTTGCACATGCCAAGAAGAAGCCGTTAAACTAATAAATCAACATACAGCTAATGCAGCCAATGAATTTATTTTTTGTTCTACAAAATATGATTGGCTTGCGGATATAATAACAAATAAAACTGGTCAAAAAATAGTAGTAGATACTCATAACACTGGTTATGAAATTGTTAATGATCCTTATAAAGAAATTTTATCTAAAGAAAAACAAAAGAATCATGAGCAACGCTATAAACGAGAATTTGAGTTAGAAATAACGTGAATTTCTCAATAAAGTTTAAAAATTAGTGTTTGGTATTTTCGTCTTATAACGAAACTAACGCATAATAAAAACTTTTTTAAACTACTAACCACTGATTACCCCAACTGGCAAACAGCAAAAGCGGAGCTTAATCAATTGCC
>CAKMYR010000255.1 GCA_929200175.1 uncultured Gammaproteobacteria bacterium | reverse complement strand
GCACAGCAAGCATTGAAATATGTAACTGAAAATACCATAATAGGAGTAGGTACTGGCTCTACTGCAAATTTTTTCATTGATGCTTTAGCTGGCATAAAACATAAAATAAAAGGCACAGTAGCTAGCTCTGTAGCAACTGCTGAGCGTTTACAAAAAAATGGTATTAAAATATTTGATTTTAACGAAGTAGATAATATTTCAGTATATATTGATGGCGCAGATGAATCAGATAGTGATTTAAATTTAATTAAAGGTGGTGGTGGCGCCTTAACAAGGGAAAAAATTATAGCATCTGGCTCAGATAAATTTGTATGTATCGTTGATGAAACCAAAGTAGTTAAAGAATTAGGCAATTTTCCATTACCGATTGAAGTTATCCCAATGGCAACTAATTATGTAAAACATAAAATTACTAAAATAACTAAAGGAGTTCCATTAATTAGAGAAAATTTCACAACAGATAACGGTAATTATATTATTGATGTCAAGGGTTTAAATATTAAAAACCCTGTTGATTTAGAAACAAAGTTAAATAACATAGTAGGAGTTGTTACTAATGGAATATTTGCCAATCGTAGTGCAGATATTTTGTTAATTGGCACAAAAGACGGAGTAAAAACTATAAAAAAATAATCAGTTATGATTGTTTTAGTTTTACTATTATCAAAAATAATTTCTTAAAAATCTATATATCTTTTTAATTATTTTTTTAGGTAATATTCTAATAAAAAATCTAATAGCTATATTTTTAATATATTGAAAAATATTAATAAAGCCTAGTCTAAAAAATGAATTCTGCAAAGCTACATCTTTTATTGCATAGCTAAAACCGCTACGCCTTTCTATTTGACCATTACCGATACGCATATTTACTAAAGGTTCTTGAATATTATAAAATTTTGCCCCTTTTATCATCATTACAACCCATAAATAATAATCTTCAAAATATAATAATTTTTGATAACCTTTTGCTTTTTGGACTAATGATTTTTTATACATTATTGTTGGGTGATTCATAGGATTTCTTGTTTTTGCAAAAGCTACTATTTCATCGTGATGTTCTGGGGTTTTTTTATATGTAATAATTTTTTTCTCATTATTTTCAAATTCCCCTACCCAACTGCCACAAACATCTATATCGCTTTTTTCAAAAATACTAAGTTGTTTTTCAAACCTTTTTGGTAAAGATATATCGTCTGTATCCATTATTGCTATTAATTCAAAGCTACATTTTTCAAGCCCAATATTTTTAGCACCTCCTATCCCTATATTTTTCTTTAACTGGATAAATTTTAAAACATCTCCTAGTTTTACTTGCCAATTATCAATAACTTTAGCTAATTTATTGTCTACTGGTCCATCTTGAACTAATACAATTTCATTAGCTTTAATAGTTTGATTATCCCAAATAGACTCCATAGTAGCATTAAAATGTTCTGGATCATCTTTGCTATAAATTGACATTAATAATGAAAATTTCATCTGTGTTTTTTATTATTTTAATTTAACGAATGTTATTTAAAAATATGATTTTACTTAAAAA
>CAKMYR010000254.1 GCA_929200175.1 uncultured Gammaproteobacteria bacterium | reverse complement strand
TAAAAACTTATAATCACTTGCTGAAAACCAGCATTTCCAACTGCTACGTATATAAATATATTTCTGGTTTTTAGCTAGTTTAGAAATACTTTCTCCTATCATAAATAATATAAGGATAAAAAAAATGAATATACCTAGTTTAGAGAGATCTAGCAAAAATGTCTGTATTAATTACGAAAATGCTAGAAATAATATTACTAGCAAGCTAACATCAAATCACCAGAAACTAAAACAATGTTGCTTAAATATAGCAGCACGACAAGTCATCATTCGCCAACCTAACCAGAGTAGCCAACCTAGCTGTAACCAGAAAGTTTATAATGAGAAAGAAATAATAAAAGCAGTAAAAAATGGAAACACCTCATACTTAGAAGAATTTTTAACTAAAAACCCTCCATATGTAATTGATAAAGTTTATAACTTTAATCCTAATTATGATCGATATACTTTACTTAATATTGCTGTGCTAAATAACCAATTTAATACTGTAAAATATCTCGTAGAAAAGGGGGCTAACTTAGATTGTTACCCAAACTTGTTTATGACTGCTTGTAGGTACGGTCTTAGTGATCAGATAGGTAAAGATGATATTGTTCATTATTTATTAACTCAAGGAGTAAAGTTACCTGAAAACTATGATGACATTATTTTTTACTGTATGGATAGTGGCAAAAAAAAAACTTTTCAAACATTAGTATATCATGGCATACTACCAACCTTTGATAAAAATATTTCTAATATTAATTATTATCTCGAGCCACAAAATATAAAATATTTACGTTGTCTTCTAGAAAATAATTTTAAAGTAGATAAAGAATATAATGATTTACAACTAATCCACATAGCCTGTAAACATCTAACTCCTAGTGTAGAAGTTATTAAATTATTATTAGAGTATGGTGCTAATCCTAACGCACAATCTAAATCAGGTAAAGCAACACCACTACATTTTTTATTAGCTCATAAAAATCTACTAGATTTATGTGATATTGTAAAGTTTTTAGTAGCTAATGGAGCAGATGATAGTCTTAAGGGTAAAATTAATTCTATGCATAAAATTCGTGATATAAGTGAGCAAGCAAAAAAAAAAATTACAGAAAACTATAAGTGCAATAAGTATAGAGCTATAGAGTTAGTTCCTAATGAGAATAAAAATTATCTACAAGGAATTATACAATATCATAAAAAAGATTGTATAAATAATAAAACTTCTAAAAAACAGAAAACAGCAGTTAATACAAATCAACCTACTAAACAATCTTTATTTTCTAGGTTAAAAGATAAATTTAAAGTACCTTCAGCACATCCACTTAAGGATGAAATATTGCCTGAAAATAGTTTAGATTCTAATTTCGAAAAAAAAATTGTAGCACGATATTTAAAAGGTGAATTACAAGCTCCCCCAGCTTATGATGAAATAGATAAAAAGTAGTTAAATTCTAAATAATTAAAATCAAAAACTATCTTTTATATATCTTAAGGTATAATAGTTTAAAGTTAACCCAACATTTTTACTTGAAATTATCTAAATTAAGGTACGCATTTAAAAAAA
>CAKMYR010000253.1 GCA_929200175.1 uncultured Gammaproteobacteria bacterium | reverse complement strand
CATCAAGTTTTAAACTAAGTGGTTCCTCATTTATAATTAATACCAGTTCATTTTTTAAATAATCAAGTATATCAATATGTACTTCTGTATATCTGTTACAACAGCCATTAACAAAGTGTAAATAAAAGTTTAGTTTTGCAAGTTTTGCCATATTAAAAGCAACTTCTTGTATTTGCTTTTTGCTTAAGTTAGGATTATTTCTATATATATCATATTCATTTATTGTCACTGCTACATATTTAACATAAATTGTATCGTTTTCTGATTTATGTAAAATGCCTACAGAACAAAATATTTCTCCGTATGCTACATCTTCACCGTTAAGGTTATATGTTCGAGTTATTATAAATTTAACTACATCATCAAAGCCATTTTCTATGGAAAACCACTTATTAAAATCATGATTAAGTTTTGGAAAAATCTCTTCAAAAAGTTTACTTTTTGATTCCCTCTTTCTAGAAGTTATAGGATTAAAGACTGGTCTTTCTGGACAGAATACTGTACTGTTGTTTAGTTGTGCAATGGTTCCTGTTGCTATACAGTCGTTTTTAGCACAAACAGCAGATAAACCGTTTATTAATTCTGAATGATCTTTATATAGTTGGATTTGTTTGTTGTTGCCACTTTTTATTTGTTCAACACTTTCTATTTTCACATAAAAACGACACATTGGACAAGTTATTGATGTCTTTCTTTCCTTTAACTGTTTATCTGCAAGTGTGAAAATACAATCTTGGCAAAAAAAATGACCGCAAGCAAACTTAGCTAAACTAAGAATTCTTTCTGATCCTGCGTACTCTAGGCAAATAACACACTTTTTATCTTGATTTAAGGATACTTGGCTTATTCTAGTAAGAACTGAATTATGTGGTGTTGGGGTTTTAGGTATACTTTCTGACATTGTAATTCCTTTACTTTAAATTTAGAACATAGAAGATAAAATATTAGTTTTCATGAAATTATTATATAAGTTTTAATTCCCAAGATAGTTTCTATTAAATTAAAAAACTACTGGGTGAAGAGATAAGTCTTGCTTTCTTAAGGGTATTAAACATCTCTACTCTATCGTTAAAATATTTAAATTATGTACTTAATTTATTAAGCTACATTACGATAGGCGGTAATCATATCAGAAATTACCTATTAATTCAACTCTTTTGGTATCAATGTTGCTGGTCGTTTTAAGGTCAACCTAGCATTGAATAACTTCATAATAAATTTTAATTATTAAGAAATTTCATTACATTAAATTGACGACGGTTATTGTATTGGTGGCGTAGGTTATCGAATTGGTGCTTATTATTTATAGTGCTATTTTTGCAGAGGTTTTTAAATTTTTTTGTATCTTCTATTACATTATAATAATTGCTAACTCCATTAAAAGCATCCTGTATTTTTTGTTTGTCTGTTAATTTAGTTGGAGTGAATTGTTTCCAAAAATTATCTAATGCGATATTCTTATGTGGTTTTGTTAAGTATGTAGCAAGCTTAGAGTGTATAACCTGAGTTCCTAAAAGTTTAGCATCATAACTATAGCCAGCAATATGAGGTGTGGCTATTTGG
>CAKMYR010000252.1 GCA_929200175.1 uncultured Gammaproteobacteria bacterium | reverse complement strand
CAAGTGAAATTATGGGAGGAAATTTTAAAGATGGAGCAAAGTCTAATTTTATAACTAGTAGTATGGCGTTTTTGTATGATAAAGTAGTAGGTGACCCGATAGATACTAAGCCAGGAGAAGATGCTTATTACAAAGATAAATATAACCCTAAATCCATTCCTGGTGCAAATAATTCTGGATATGTTCATTATGCTCCTGAAGATAAGCCATATTTAATAGGAACTTTAGTTCCGCAAGAAGTCATTGACAAACATCCATGGCATGAAGGTGGCAGTAAATCCAAATGGGTAAATGATGACCTATTCTTAGGGTCCGCAATATCAAGGTTCCATGATGATATTTTTAAACCTATTGGTTTAATTAAACAGAATAATTTTACTAACATTGTAACTATGCCAATTACGACTGCAATTGTAGGATTTGGATATTTAGATTATTATAATTACATCACTCCAATGATAGTTGATTATGCAAATTAGCAAACTTTTTGCATTAACATTATTTATACTTCTATTTACAACCTCTTGTTTATTGAGTTACAACAAGAAAAATTTGGATAATCATTTATCTAAATCTGTTGGTGGTGTTGCTAGTTATTTATCTCAAAATGATGCCTTTAGACAAAAAATTATACTCTTGAATGGCAATATTGCTTATAATTTTGAATTAAAGCTATTTGGAATAGCCGATAACGGCTGGGATAATGTATATAGATATTGCGACATGTACTTCGAGGTAAACCCAAAAAATAATAAAATAATAGGCTATACAATCACTGATGAAAATGCAGATAGAGATTGTAGAATGCTTTTAAAGTAACATTGATTATGCAAATTAGCAAACTTTTTGCATTAATATTATTTGTGTCTCTATTTACAACTTCTTGTTTATTGAGTTACAACAGGAAAAATTTGGATGATTATTTGATAGGAGGTATTGGCAACAATGCTTTTACTGATACTTTTAGCATATGGACTTTTAAAAAAAACAGTTTCTTACCAATGATAATATTGCTTATCATTTTGAATTAAAGCTATTTGGAATAGCCGATAACGGCTGGGATAATGTATATAGATATTGCGACATGTACTTCGAGGTAAACCCAAAAAATAATAAAATCATAGGATATACAATCACTGATGAACACGCAGATAGAGATTGTAGAATGCTTTTAAAGTAACATTGATTATTCAAATTAGCAAACTTTTTGCATTAAGAGATAATGGGGACAGGCTGAATTAAATGCTTATAAATCACTACAATGACACTCAAAACAACATCGCCTTAAAATAATAGAAAATAATAGGGAATCGTCTTAAAAGCAGGTAAAGACTATATAATATACAGTACTGCCTTTAACAAAACCAAACGCTTAGTTATCCACTACTAACAGCTCTGAAATCAGTTATGACTCTAATAACAATAGCGGAAATAATGGAGACAGGCTACTTTAATGATATAATTCTTAGAAAAAATAATAGGAACAAGCTAAATTAAATGCACATAAATCACTACAATGACAACCAAAACAACATCGCCTTAAAAACAGGTACAGACGATATAATATACAACACCACCT
>CAKMYR010000251.1 GCA_929200175.1 uncultured Gammaproteobacteria bacterium | reverse complement strand
TTACTAAACATATACATTACTATTTATTTTTATTTACAGAAGTGGGGGGCTTATTAAACAAGGATTGCTGTTTGGATTTTCTTGCCACTAAGGTTTTTAAAAGAAGCTTTTTAGCAAATCTCCTTGTTTGTGAATTCCATATTCATCATAATATTCTCCATCTATAACATAAATCGTTTCAAAATTATTATGAACATGCTCAACAGAACTTGAACCAGAATGAAAGATAACCAAAGCTATAGTTTTATCTTCTATTGAATATAATTTAGATATTTCAGCTCCTTTTCTGTTATTTTTTTATGTGGCTCCCAAAATACACTTTTTTTAATTTTTTAATATTTAAAAGATTTAACTTCACAATGCCATTCATATTTTTTTTCCCTTGTTTATTAGATACACACTTACTAATATGACTAACGATCCCATAATAGTGTATATATCAAAAATTTCATCGTAAAGTAAATAGTTGGTAATCGCTGCAGATACTGGCACTAAATAGAAGACACTTGCTACCTTGTTAACCTCTTGTCTGCTAATCATAATATAGAGCAGACTAAGCGTCCCAAGGGACACACCGATAGACATATATAATAATGCAACAATAAACTCACTATGCCAGACAACGTCAAAATCATCAAATAATAGTAGTAGTAATAAACAAGCAACTGCTGATACGCTTGATTGAATGCTGCCTCCAGTAATCACATGCATATCAGCACAGAACTTCTTCTGATATAGGTTCCCAAAAGATAAACCAAGTAGCCCTACAGCAGACATGACTACCGACAGTATTCCAGCAGATTTCACATCTACGCTTTGGAATACTATAAAAAACACGCCAATAAAGCCTAAAAACAAACCTATCCAACCATATATATTGATTTTTTCTTGTGCTAGTTGCACTGCAAGAACACCAACCAAAATAGGCTGTAGTGCAATGATCATTGCTGATAATGCTGGAGAAAGCCCTAAATCTATAGAAACGAATACTCCTATTGAAAAAGTAGCAACTGTCAGTAGTCCGGCTATAGCAATATGCATAGCTTCTTTTATTTTAGGTATTGGTAACTTAAACATTGCTACCGCTAAGGCAAATAACGTACCAGCAATAAAAAACCTCAGAGTTAAAAAACTAAGCGGAGATGAATATGGTAATCCATACTTAGTAGCAACAAAGCCACTACCATAAAGCACAACAAAGAGTATTGGTAAAATTATTTTGTTCATAGTATTTAAAAAATATACAGCTTACGTATAAGATTTCTATTTTCAATAATATAATAAAAAATTCAAGGTAGAAATTCCTACCCCTCTCCCCGAAAACTAAATTAAAATCAGGTTTATATAAATTGTTTAGAGATCGACTTGATGTTGAGGGTAGATATTTTGGACAATCAGGCAAGGGTGTTGTTGGTATTAGTCATAATAATAAAGGTATTCAGTGGAATTTGGCAGTTTATGAAAATACTGGAAATATTAAATTAGGCGTTAATTTAGAAGGTATTAAATATTTAAATTTTCCTATTGCACTCTTTATCAATAAAGAGTTAGAAAATCCAAGTATTGAAAAATTAAAAGAGTTTG
>CAKMYR010000250.1 GCA_929200175.1 uncultured Gammaproteobacteria bacterium | reverse complement strand
GCTAAATAATAGTTAATAATACTAGTATATAAAGAAAATTTAGGTTTCCATAATGGCAAACATTTAATATTATCGTTAAATTTAGGGCAATTATAATTAGTGTAAACTTGATAATTATTATCAATTAAAGTTGAAAATACTGGATTTTTGCCATTATAGGCCTTAATTAATTCTTCTACATCATTTTTTATATAATGATGACGCATTAGCCAAACGGCACTCATAGAATTAAAAGTATGTTCATAATTTGAATAAGCGTTTTTATAAGTTTTAAATCCTTTATTTTCTAATTGATTATAAAATGAAGTATTATCAACTTTGTCATCACCTATATAAAGATTAAGCAAATTATAATGAGATGGATAAGAATCTGGTACTAAATAATAAATGTTTGGTTTAAATATAAATTTATCTCCTGTTGCTAGTTCTGCAAAACCTTGAGCTAAATTTGTATTATTAATATCAGGTTTTTTATATTGAGGTTTAGCAACAAAGACAGATATTGATCCTAGTGTTAGTACCAATAACAATAAGGCATAATATCTTAATTTTGCAACAAACCAAGCAAACACCATAAAACTAATAACATAGCCAATAAATATTTGCTTTACATATAGCCTATCTATATATCCTATAAATAATGGTATAAATAAAGTAATTGCAATCATAAATCCAATACTAATTGCAAATAATTTTCTCCAATATTTAGGTGCATATTTTCTTACTAACAATCCCCAAGCAATCATTATTGTTGCAGGAAGAAATGCTACAAAAAAACGATAATCAAAAGCAAATAAATGTTTATTAGATGCATAAAAATGCATAATAGGCACTGAAAAAGATAAAATAGATAATGCTACTATTTTGCTACTATCAGTTTTAAGCAATAATCCTATTTTTTTAAATATATCAACAATTTTTTGCTGAAACCAACTTAAATCAAATCTATCTTCAATTATATTTCTAATTAAGAAAAATATATTATTTATAGTCCAATATAAAAGTAAGGCTGAGCTTTCAAAATAAAGTAATATTAAGAAAATAGCTGATAAACCAAATAACTGATATTTATCTGTTTTAGTTAAATTTTTAGCATAAAAATAAGCAGAAAATAAACTAATAATAGTCATTAGAATTGGCAATAGATTTTGCCCAAATAATAATTTATCACTTTGGCTTAAATCTTTGATAATTCCAAAACTAACTCCAGTAAATTCTCCATAATTACCAAGAAAATGAAAAGCTGCAAAAAAGAAAGGTATTTGTAACAATAAACCTAGTGAGGCTTTAAGAACACTAAGTGGATTATAATTATAAATTCTATGTAAAGTTTGTAAGTAATAATAACGTTCTTGTTTGTTATAATTATTTTTAATATGACTAGCTTCTAATTCTAAATTACTTAATTGTCTTTGTTGATTATCTTTTAAATATTGAGCTAAATAATATAATGGCAGAATTAAAATATTAACAACAATACTTAAGATAATAATACTAAAGCCATAATTATTAGTTAGTGCAAATGTATTGGCTAAAATAATTTGCATTACCCATTCTATTGGATAAATAAACAAATAATATAATAA
>CAKMYR010000249.1 GCA_929200175.1 uncultured Gammaproteobacteria bacterium | reverse complement strand
TGCCATTTTATCTTATCTAATTGCTCAAAACATTTAATAGTTACTTGTTCTGCAACATCGCTTTTCAGAAAATCATCTTGCAAAGTTGCTTTACCTGGTATCTTTTCTTTACAAATATCAATTTTATGAAAATTATTAAATTTTTTCTCACCTAGATCTTTAGTGAAGTCTTTTGTATATTCAATATCTTTAAATAAGTTAATAGGCAATGGACCATTTTCAATAGTAAAACTGTCTTTAGATGCACCTAATTCAAGTTTAGTTACTTTTTTATCATCTATAGTAGCATTTTTTATTGTCTCATTAATTTTATCTTGTGATTTTTCACGAAACTTATCAATAGAATTTTTAAATATTTCAGCTTTATTCTTAGCTTCTATCTTATCAATATCAAAATATTCACAAACTTTAGCAATAATCTCATCATTAATATTAGTTAGTTGTTTTAATGCTTCTTTAATATTAGGGAAATAATAATCTGGAATGTTTTCTGCCTCTAATAGCTGTCGCCATGTATCGAAACTAAATTCACTAGTTGTTAAACCAATACCTATAATTTGGTAAAAGCTAATTAAATACCTATCTTTTGCCGTTCCTGTACCACTGTAACCTCTACCTATAATCCATTCTGGCTGCTCTATCCTAGCTAAATTATCTAAATGATTTGAAAAAATATTATCGTAAAAACAATCATCTTCCCTCCATAAATTACTTTGTCTTAAATAAGCATTAAGCAATTCATCAACATTAGAAATTTTACCTTCATAAATATCTGTAGTATTAGCTTCTAATCTATCGTTGTTTAGTAATCTGTCTATTTGATCTTTACTATCCTTAATATCACGACAACTCATTATATAGGTAGCTGTTAATAGTTTTATATCAATCCAATAATTAAAAAAAGCAATAGACTTTTTATCTTCTATTTTTGTAATAATGTCTTTTAATTGGTTAATATCTTTCTTGAGATTATCAGCATTACTAGTGCTATTTGCTACTAATTTTTCTGGATCTAAAAATAATTCTGGAGTAACAATTTCATTTTGCCAGTTATAGTATTCATGCTGATATTCAATAAAAAAGTTTTTATGCCAATATACCAATGCATCTATTGCCCACTTTGTTGCTTCCTGATTATTATTTTTTAAAGCACTAATAACCATAAGGCTAGTGCATTCTAAGTGTTTTTGTATAATACTGAAATTGATATCAGTTATTGATCGTTCATCATCTACTCTTATTATTTTATTATATCTTTCCCAGTAACCAATATAAATTTTAATAGCACTATCTATTATTCTATCTGATAAATTATAACCAGCTGTTGATAACATTAAGGTATGCCAACAATAATAGTTATTGTTTATATATTGTTTTATAATTTGTGGATTGAGTTGTGATTTATCTTTGCTATGAATATTAAATAATTTTATATAAAAAACACACCACGCTTTAAAAAAATTAACATTACTAGCTATTTTATTAACTACTTGTTGCGAAATATCTCTAAATTGTTCAGTAAATATATCAAGAATATTTTTACTATAAAAAGTTTTAGAGAATAATAACCAGTTATCTGCTTTATTGTTATC
>CAKMYR010000248.1:1024-1600 GCA_929200175.1 uncultured Gammaproteobacteria bacterium | reverse complement strand
TAAATTAGGTGAATCTTGTTCGTTAAAACAATCAGCACGCCAAGCATCCATAGCGATTATTAGTATATTTGGAGGGTTGGTTACTGTAGTAGTTAATAAAGGTTGTAACGGATACTGTAACTTTGCAGTTTTAATACTTTTGTATGTACTATGAATTTTAGTAGCAACTTCATCACTGTTAGCACATAATGGTAAATATTGAATATAGGCTAATAATTGTTGTTTACGTTCTTTGCCTGCTACTGAGTAAATTAACAGTGGTGTTATTGTAAGTGTAACTAATAAAATTATACATTTTTTACCTATACTATTATTTTTAAACCAAGCAGTTTTATTAATCCAAAGGTTAAATCTATATATTATCCCTAAAAAAATTACCCCTCCTATATAAGCAATAATTTTATTAGGTGTAAACATTAAATTACTGCTAGTAAAAATATTCATAGCTATTGTAGTATCTAGGTTTACTATATGTGAAAATCCACTTTGAAAAACCCTTACGTCAAAATATAAAACACCAAAAAAAATAGCTGTTAAAATGGCTTGGACTATACACCTTTGTTTTCCAGATAAATA
>CAKMYR010000248.1:0-1014 GCA_929200175.1 uncultured Gammaproteobacteria bacterium | reverse complement strand
CTACAAAAGATAACAAAATAATAATAATTAGCTAGTTTTTGTTTAATAGTTAACTCATACATATAGACACCTAAATAAACTACTATTGACAGATAAACAATTACATAAATATACTAAATTAGCAAATATTTAGTTTTTAATTGTGAGGATTTGTAGTATGCAGTTTCGTGAAGATATCAATATGCTACGTGCTATAGCAGTTATTGCTGTAGTTTTGTTTCATTTTTATCCTGAATTATTGCCAGGTGGTTTTATTGGGGTAGATATTTTTTTTGTTATTTCTGGTTTTTTAATGACTAGTATTATAATGGAAGCTATTAAACAACAAAAGTTTTCTATCATTGATTTTTATTTAAATCGTGCTTATCGCATTATTCCTGCATTAGCCGTATTATGTTTAGTCTTATTAGCATTAGGTTGGTTTTGGTTAACTACAGTTGATTATATGCTTTTAGGAAAACATGTTGCCTCTAGTATTAGTTTTATTTCTAATTTTATTTATCGATTAGAGGCAGGTTATTTTGATACAACATCAAAAGAAAAATGGCTATTACATACTTGGTCATTATCTATTGAGTGGCAATTTTATATAATATATCCTATAGTTTTGTCTTTTTTAGCTAAAAGATATTCTTTAAAAACAATAAAAAATATTGTGTTACTGGGGGGGGATAAGTTTTCTTTTATGTTTAATTGCTAGTAAGCTATTTCCTAGAGTGGCATATTATTTTTTACCTTGTCGAGCTTGGGAATTATTAATTGGAGCTATTTCATATTTTTATCCTTGCTTACTAATAAACAACAAATATTTAACTAATAGGTTAGTATTTCACTTTGGTTTGCTATTAATTTTAGTATCTTGTTTTTGTATTTCTAGTAATAATTTATGGCCAGGGTATATGGCTTTACTGCCAACATTAGGAACTTTGTTGATTATTCAAGCTAGATATAACCAAGGCTTAATAGCTAAAAATATAGCATTCCAATATATAGGAAAATGGTCTTATTCTATAT
>CAKMYR010000247.1 GCA_929200175.1 uncultured Gammaproteobacteria bacterium | reverse complement strand
TTTTTATTATTTTAATTTAACGAATGTTATTTAAAAATATGATTTTACTTAAAAAAAGATTTTTTTAGTTTATTATGCAATAATATATTTTAAGTATTTGGTTAAAAAATAGTGGATAGAATAATAATACAAAAAAAAGATTTTGATTTAGCTGCTGAATTAAAGTTAATAAAAGACAATTATACAGATATAGGAGCAGTGGTTAGTTTTATAGGATTGGTACGCGATTTAGATAATGAACCAATTAAAAAAATTACGCTTGAATATTATCCTAAAATGACTAAAAAAACACTTGAATCTATTGTTACAAAAGCAAGAGAAAAATGGAATCTAAAAAATATTACTATTATTCATAGGGTTGGAGATTTAGCTTTTAATGAGCAAATAGTTTTGGTAATAACAACCAGCAAACATCGTCAAACTGCCTTTGAATCCTGTCAATTTATTATGGATTTTCTAAAAACTAAGGCAACATTTTGGAAAAAAGAGCATACTAAAAATTATAGTAAATGGGTTAGCGCTAATGATAAAGATACGATACAACAACAAAAATGGGATGTATCTTTAAAAAATAACTAAACAAAATGCAAACTATAAAAAATCAGCAAATAACAGCAGTAATCCTAGCAGGAGGAAGATCAAGCCGTATGAACGGCAAAGACAAAGGCCTTATAAAACTTAATAAAAAATATCTTGTTCAACATGTTATTGATGCTATTAAAAATCAAATAGACAATATTTATATAAACGCTAATCGCAATATAAAAAAATATCAAGAATTTACCAAAAACCCAATTATTAGTGATGATATAGCTGATTTTCAAGGACCTTTAGCTGGCTTTGCAAAAGCTATGAAAACCGTAAAAACTCCTTATTTATTTATCCTTCCTTGTGATTGTCCGTTAATTGATGGCGAAGAATTATTACACAAACTTAAATCAACAATGATAAAAGATAATACTAAAATTTGTGTAGCCCATGACAGTATTAGACTACAACCAACTTTTGCATTATTAGCAACTAGTTTATTAGATGATTTATTAAAATACATAAAAAAAGGTAATAGAAAAATTGATTTATGGTACCAACAACAACAATTTTCAATAGCTGATTTAACAAATCACAAACAAAAATTTTATAACTTAAATTGTCCCGAAGATTACGCTTTAATTACTAAACCTAGCACAATTAATAATGTACCTACATTAAATTTTATTGGTTTTAGTGGTGCTGGGAAAACTACTTTGATAACAAAAATTATCGCTAATCTTGGGAAAAAAAAGAACATAGCATATATCAAACATAGTCATCATGACTTTGTAATAGATTATCCAAATAAAGATAGCTATAAATGCTACAATGCTGGTGCTAGTCAAGTTATTATTAGCTCTAGTAAAAAATTAGCTTTTATTAATCGTTATAAAAAAAAAGAGAAATCTTTAGAAGAATTATTAAATCAATTAGAATTAGATAACTTAGATTTAATTTTAGTTGAAGGCTTTAAAAATAAAAGCATCAAAAAAATTAAATTACAAAGAAATCAAAATAATTCTGTAAATACTTTTTTAGATGATGAAAATATAATAGCTGTTATAAGTGACA
>CAKMYR010000246.1 GCA_929200175.1 uncultured Gammaproteobacteria bacterium | reverse complement strand
GCTAAACTAGAATTTAATAATTTAATAAAGGAACTATCATTATGACATTTAAAAGTAAAAGTACTAAGTCTAAAGCTGATTATTTAAAAAATATAGATAATGATAAAACCAATAGTACCACCTTTAAATCATTATGTATTCATTTCACAGAGAAAGAATATAATATGATTAAGACAATAGCTAAGAAAGAAAATAGGACTTTAATAAATTCAATTAAGACAGCTATTATAGGCTATGCAGATAATTAATATATCGGTATTATTGTAATACTAAAGTATTGCTTTAATACCTGTAATTTAACACACTGGCTAATAATGCAATTTCGTTAAATTAATTAAATCACGTAAACTACTTAAAATTTAAAATATTTAAATTATCTAAAGCACTTAAATTATCTAAAGCACTTAAATTATCACTCATATCCGATAAAATAATAATAAAAACTATTAATATACTTACAATTACAGTTGGAAAAAAACGTTTATCTAAAGTTATTCTATTTATTGCACCAATAATTTTTTTTATTACATTCATAAATTTACCCATAACAACTACCATTTTAATAAACAAAATAATATAACAATTAATTACAACATAATTATTAATACTAGTAAATTCATAATCGTTTTTAAACTATATATCAATGATACTGGTAAACTCAATTAATACAGCTACTTTAGATGCTTATACTAATAACAAACTAGCTTAAAGTCTTTTTATAAGGCACCATTTTAATATCACCCTTGTAATCTTCAATTAAAGTCACAACAACCTTTTTTTTTAATATTACTTTTGCGTCCACGATAAAGATAATTGAAGTTACACTTAGATATATAAGCCCTTTCTTTTTCAGCAATAATATCTAATCTAGATTCAAAAAAGATTAAAAAGCATACATCACTTATCCTCTCTTTAACAGCAGTCACGTTGCGGTAGATATATTCTAATTCAGTATTAGATTGAGTATCAAATATTTTTAACCCCTTACCATCAACACCAACACCACATTTTAAAACATAATTATCAAATGGCATGCTAATAGTGCTAGTAAATTCATGATCGTTTTTAAACTTTCTATCAATTTGGTATAGTTTGTTACTACTATTACGGCTAATATATTTTAATGAAAAAAGAATTTGGTCATACTCTCGACTATAGGGCTCTACAAAATAAAAAATAAATAGCATATGTATCATAAACAAATTAATAAAAACCATTAGAAAAACGTCTATACGGCTATAACTTTCACCTGCTTCTAGCAAAAAATATGTTAATGCACAATCGCTAGTAGATATATATAGTGCAACTAAAAAATGAATAAACAATCGGACAAGCATAGGAATATTTAAATATTTTAATACAATTTTTTTACTCATAACAACTCTACTCGCTATGTATTTACTTCACAGAGAAAGGATATAAGTTAATCAAAGCAATAGCTTATAAACTAACTGCTATATTAGATTATTCTAATAATTAATGTTAGTATTACTGTAATACTAATATATTAAATTAATACATCTATAGGGGGTTAATATTGTACACGAACATCTAGCAACTAAGACAACATTAAAAAAAGTTTATAAGATATCTAGTAAAACTTTTA
>CAKMYR010000245.1 GCA_929200175.1 uncultured Gammaproteobacteria bacterium | reverse complement strand
CTGAAGCAAGTTCCAGCATTTTATCTGTAATTGACATTCCTAATTAACATGTGTATAAGATACAAATTCATTCAATGTGTTACTGTGTAGCAGTTATTTAAAATAATTTGGAGTATAAAACAAAATGAAAATGGATTTTTCAGTATCTTTTTTTAACCAGCAATCTCTTGCAAACTCAGCTGATAACAAGCAACTATCTTGGGAAGATAACTACTTTGGTTGTTGGAGCTGTGACAATTTTTTTGAGACAAAAGAAGCACTACAATTGCATAATAAAGCGTGCTATAGCACCCCAGAATCGCAACTAAAATCACCCCCAAAAAAACCTATAACAAAACGCAATATAACTTATGCACCTTATAAAAATAGAAATAGAGATACTCCAATAGATCAACAATTTGCAAAGTTAACTATAAATAAACCAACAAAGAAACCAATAGATGAAACAACAGCTTTAATTTATAATCTTGATAAACTTGCTTCTAAAATTACAGGTAATATATAAATTAACGAACAAGTAATTATACTATCCACTTTAATGGTTTCAAATGATTCCAAGCAACGGTTATATGATGCAAAGTCATTAATTGTTGCTTACGTGGATTCCATTGTTGAATTTTATCGTCTGCCTGCTCGGCTGAAGTTGCATTTTATCTGCACCAGAAATTTTTCATCACTTAAATAAGCATAAATAGTTATATAATTTACTATACTAATTATAGTAGATTAACTTACTTCAATTCCGCTTCTTCAGGTTAAAGGTATGCTTTTATGAGTAACAAAATATCTAAAATAATTGGTGGTACTCAACTACAATTAGACCAAGAACAAACAATTGAAAAGCAAACAGATAACGATACAAACCATACAAATAATCTAATAAGTACTGTAGACAACAGTACATTAGTTAAAAACACACTCGAAGCTAATTTAGCTAATAGACTGAATAAACTAAAACTTGATAATATAAATGTTAGAGTTAATAAAGGTGTAACTTATTTTAATCCATATACAGATATACAACCAAAACAAATAAATATATTAGAATATTCTTCTTCAGAAAAAGCTTTTAATGCAAATGGAAAAATAACTCCAAAAGGAAAAACAATATACACTTCCTTATTATTATTTGTGCATAAACTAATGTTTAGATTAGGCATTGCCAGTATGGAACAAGCTTTTTGTTGTAGGCACTTATCTCTTGCTATGATGAAAGGATTACTAACAAAAGAAGATTTAGATAGTATAACTAATGAAAAAGAACTTATACAAACTCTTGATAAATGTCTCAATATTAAAGATATAGAGGGTAAAAATAAAATTGCATTAGAGCAACTTGAAAAAGAATATCGTAATTTATTTAAAGTTGACAAACAAGATATAATTAAATTATTTCTACCTAAATCATTAAAAGATATCTCTTTAGAGATGAAAAAAAACGAATTCGATGCACTCGATTCAGATGGAATGAAGCAGAAAAAAAAGATTATAAAAAATCCTTCTTTATTGTTATTACCAGAAAATGATAAAATACTTAAAGAAATAACTGAAAAAAATAGAGATCAAGTGACATGCTCCCCTCCCTAAAGGAAGGGGCTTCCTAATTCACAGCGAATTG
>CAKMYR010000244.1 GCA_929200175.1 uncultured Gammaproteobacteria bacterium | reverse complement strand
TTTTTGCATCTATTTCAGTATTTTTAGGTATACTTTCAATAATTTTTTGTATCTCATCAATACTTTCAGTTAAAAAATGACCAGAACCACAAGCGTAATCTAATATTTTAGGCAAAAAGTAAGTTTCATTATTAGCAATTTTTTGCTCTGTTATTTTATCTAAACCTATAGATAAAATAATAAATTGCACTAAAGGTACAGGAGTAAAAAACTGGCCGTGACTTTGTTTGACACCATCATCCAAAATATTTTCGAAAAAATCGCCTAAAAACTGTTGCTTTTTATTATAGCGAAATTGATAGTTTTGTAGCATTTTTATAATTTCATTAAGAACACGAGCATTCTGGATAAATAGCTCTTTATTATGTACTTCTTTAATAGCAAATTCATTATTGCTATAATATTTTATTTGTTTGAAAATATCTTCTATTTTTTCTATTGGAGTTTGCTTGGGGTATTTTTTGATTATATCTTCAATGGTTTCATCTGCAAAATAAACAATTTCTTCGTTTAAATATTTCTTCATGCCTTCTGCATAAAGTTTTTGTAGACGATCTTGAATAATTTCTGGAGTGTCTTCGCCTTCTTTAACCTGAAAATCTAAGACTTCATCATCGGTTTTTGCTTCATCTACTAATTTACACAATAATAGCGATAATAATCGATTAAAAGCATTAGCATTATCGGAAATATTATTATGTCTTAGTATCTCCATAAAAGTATTAAATACTTTATTTGCAGGGTCAAAGGGTTTAAGGTTTTTCTTTTTTAATGGTTTTAGCTCAATGCTATAAGCATTAATATCATCCTCGAAAATACCATTATAGTGGGTATATAAATTAAAGGTTTCTTTCCAAACATTGAATAATTCTTTATTATTATTAGCATTTTCATAGAGCTTTATGCTTTTATCACCTTGATTATAGGCTTCTATATCTTCTTGACGGTCTTTAATTTTAATAATAACATTTTCATAATTTATTGTTTTTTTATCACAAAAAAAAGAAGTATATAAACAAAGATAACGAGTAGCTTTTTCTTGTTGCAAATAAGAAAATAATTGCCCACCGTTCTTTTTCATTTTGCCTAGTTCTTTGTTATATTCAGCATCAAAAGTTTTACACTCGATTATCAACAAGCTTTCTTTACTATTATTACGCACTAAAATATCAGCTCTGCCACCGCTTTTACCATGACCAACTTTCCATTTAGGTTCTAATTCTAAATGTTCTGGCTTATAACCTTTTGCTAGCAAACGATGCACACATTCAAAAACCACAAAATTTTCTTTTGCTTTAAAATTACAAACTTGCTGTTCATGAATCTTAATTTCTTCAGGGTAAATAAATTTTCTTGCTGTAAAATCGACTTTTAAAGATGTTGAAGTTAATTTTTTTGTGTAAATTTCGCCTTTTGGAGTAAATTTTAAATTCTCTAAAATATCTTTAAAATTAGTTACATCTATAATTTGTTGTTGCTGCATATGGATTGCCTGACTAGCCATTAAATAATTGATATAATAAAGCAATTTATTACATAATAAAACTTTTATATTATATTTTAGAAATAGCACTAATTTTGATGACGTTATTACTGTACTTTTTTAAAACAAATAAAGTACAATAATC
>CAKMYR010000243.1 GCA_929200175.1 uncultured Gammaproteobacteria bacterium | reverse complement strand
TTGGACTAGAGCAAATTAAAAATGAACCAGTAGATATTATTATAAATGCAACTAGTGCTTCTTTACAAAATAAAATGCCAGAGATTAAAAATCAAGCTGTAGCTAACGGCGCTATTTGTTATGACTTAATGTACGGAGCTAAGACTCCTTTTATGCTCTGGGCAGAAAAAAATAATGCAAGTAAAACAATAGATGGTTTAGGTATGTTAGTTGAGCAAGCAGCCTCTTCATTTGAGTTTTGGACTGGAGAAAGACCAAACACAAAAATAGTAATTGAAGAATTAAGGCGCCAAGCGACTAATTAACCATTTACTATTTTCTTTATTATATATAAACCTATCGTGCAATCTATTTTCTCTACCTTGCCAAAATTCTATACTTTTAGGAACAACTAGATATCCTCCCCAAAAATCTGGTAATGGTATCTCTTTATCAAATTTTTTTTCCATAGAGCTAAATTTAGCTAATAATTCTTCTCTGGAACAAAGTTTTGAAGATTGTTTAGATGCCCAAGCACTTAGTTTAGATTGTTTAGATCTTGAATTAAAATATTTTTCTGATTCTAATTTTGATATTTTTTTAATTACACCTGAAACTATAACTTGCCTTTCAAGCTCTAACCATGCAAATAATAATGCTACATTAGGATTATATTGAATTTGTTTAGATTTATTAGAATTATAGTTAGTAAAAAATACAAAGCCATTATCATCAAATGATTTTAATAATACAGTTCTAATGCTAGGGTTAGTATTATTAGTTGTAGCTAAACTCATAGCATGAGGTATTTTAATACCAGCATCAATTGATTGCTGTAACCATAATTGAAATTGTGAAATAGGATTTTTATTAAGTTTATTGCTATCAATACCACTACTTGTGTATTCTGCTTTTAATTTAGTTAAATCAATACTCATTATTTATAAATAAATTCCCAATGTAATTATTTAATATTTTAAAAAATAGAAAATCTTTTTTTATTAGTTTGGGTTAATTGATTGGTGATTAATTTTTTAATTGGTGGTAATCGTTGTGCAAGTTTTAGGACAATTTTTCTAATAGGCTTGGCAAAGGATTTATCATTGGTAAATAAAGCAACAATTCCATTAGTGCCAAAAAACATTAATTTAGTAAAATAAATTTGCTTTTTTTCAAAAGTTTTCAATAAGTGTTTTGAGCCAATATCTTGATTATTAATTTTAGCTTGTCTAATTAAATCAGCTAAGATATCCTGTCCTCTTAATCCTAAATTAAACCCATGAGCAGTTACAGGATGCATGCCAACAGCGGCATCTCCAATTAATGCAAAACGCTCAGCAATAAATGTTTTTGCATGTACTGAAATTAATGGATAAGAATAACGCTCATATTTTTGAGTCATTTTTCCAAGTTTAGATTTAAAGCAATTAGTTATAAATTCATTAAAATCAGAATTTTTCATTTCAATTATTTCTTTAACTTGACTATTTTTAACTGTAAGTACAATTGATGAAGAATTACCAGCTAAAGGCAATAAGGCTAAAGTTTTGCCGTAATCAAAGATTTCTAATGCAGTATTTTGATGTGATAATTTATGCTCCATCTTAGTTACAATCATAGTTTTAGCAAAATCTTCCATAAAAGAAGAAATGCCCATTTTACT
>CAKMYR010000242.1:692-1650 GCA_929200175.1 uncultured Gammaproteobacteria bacterium | reverse complement strand
TCTACAATTTTGCCATTTTCAATTCTAAAAATATCAAATACTGCTAACTCAGTCCCATTAAAAATGGCTTTAGAATAACTAACAACATGGTTGCCTTGCCCTAGTATTTTGAAAATAAAATCGTAATTAAAGTCTTGAGTAGCTAAAAGCTGTTTTAACGTGTCAATGCCATCTGGAAAATTTGGATTATGCTCGATATATTTCTCGCTAGAAACATATTTTTCAAGATTATTATGCTTTTTATTTTGAAAAACTTCAGTAATAAAACTTCTAACTAATGCTTTATTTTCTTCAGTTCTATCAAGATCTTTGATTTCATAATCGCCCAAAATCATGTCGTTGTCAGAAGCGCTATTTTCTTTCTCTACATATGCGGAAATAACATCCCAATGCTCTATTAATTTATCGTTTTTATCGGTATCAAACATATCAGTTGTAACCCATTTTGCATCGCCATTATCAATATCTTGATAAACATGAACAAAAACAAAATTACCATCTTCTATAGTCCTAATAACCCGAATATCTCTGCTCTTTGTTCTTTTCAAAAAATCCTTAAAAAAATCTATAAACCCCTGTACACCATCAGCAACACCAGTGCTATGCTGAGTATAGCGACTACCGCTATATTCCTTAACAGCTTCCACTTTCCCTTCTTTAATGCCTTCTAAATAAAGATTTATTGCATTTTCCAATTTTCTACTCACAACACTCCCTTCATATCTTAAAAATAAAATCCTCTTAATAAAAACATTTTAAACAATTTTGTCATCAAATTACTAAACATATACATTACTATTTATTTTATATTTATAGCATTGGGTCTATTAATACCAAATAAGAATTACCATTTGGATTTTTTACACTAAGATTTTTTTAAAGAGGCTTTTCATATTTTAAAAAGTTGATTTTAATAGTTTCAACATTTTCAATCGCTGTAACAACAAGGGACATAGCT
>CAKMYR010000242.1:0-682 GCA_929200175.1 uncultured Gammaproteobacteria bacterium | reverse complement strand
TTGCAATGATGTTTAAGTAGCCCTAAGTATTTTTGATAATAATTTTTATTAAAATACATATTATCTTATATTTCTCTTTAAGTGCTATAATGAGAATAATTAGGTATAACGATTCTTGCTAGGATATTTTAATATAGTTAATACTCTTACCTTTATCTCCTAGTTTGTTATCAACATTAAATACTAGGCAGACCAAAAAATGAGAAAAAGTTATGATAAAAGCATCGTATCTCTGTTAATTTTAATTGATATGCAGAGTGTATGTATTTTTAAAACTGAATTAACAACTGATGTTGGCCTATGTCTAAATTAAAATTAATTTCAATAACCGCCTTCGCCTCTATGGTTGTTACTATTTTATTATTATGGTCGTTCTCCTATATATTAAATAATTATTTTTATGTATATTCTCATAGATTACCTGATTACTTATTAATAGATGAAAATGCAATAGCTCTATTATTAATTTTGATTTTTTTCATAACCTTAAACATATTACAAATTAAGCCTAATCATGAACAAGGATTTAAGGATCAAATTTGGGAAATGCTTACCAATAATCTTGCTGCATTTCAAACATTAGAATTTTTCATAAAACTTATCATTTTTATAGCCAGTATCGTATTAGTTTATTACGATAAAATCATCAGTCATTATTTGGCTTTATTACTATTATTAATGT
>CAKMYR010000241.1 GCA_929200175.1 uncultured Gammaproteobacteria bacterium | reverse complement strand
ATATCAGACTAAGCAGAATTGGAATTCATTGAGACAACTTGAATGATTCAATCTTAAATAACTAGTGAATAGTAATTATTTCTATTAATACCTTCAGTATTAATTATTATGTGTTTAACATAGAGCGAGGACTAAAGGGAAATATCTGTAAATTAGTATGAAAATCTATACTTACTAACTATAGATAAAATTACACGCTATTCAAATAATAAATATGTGACTATTTAGATACCATGTAAATGATATTAAAATAAAAGGAATAAAAAATGAGTGCTAATTATGTGCCAGCAATTAAATCTCAAATGGGAGATTGGACTTATTATATTACAAAAATGAAGTTTGGAGAAGTTGCTTCTCAAGTTGAGCTTGCAGAAGACATACACAGTCCTAAATCATTAGATGAAGAAATTCAAAGGGATATATCTAATAGAGTGAAAGATATGACTGAATTTTTACTTTCCGAACCACAACGTTTTTATGGTTCTTTAGTTGTTTCTGTTTATAAAGGCAACCCTAAATTTTATCCATTAACAATTGATGAAAAAAACGGTATTGTAGATAGTGTTGACCATTCTTTTGGTTTATTAAAGATGGATGGCAGTCAAACTTATTTTGCTTTAGATGGGCAACATAGACTGAAATCAATAAAAAACGCAGTTAAAGAAAATCCTGATTTAAAAAGTGAGGAGATATCAGTATTAGTTTTAAACCATGATTCTTCTCAGCAAGGTATGATTAGGATAAGACGACTATTTGCAAGATTAAATAGGTATGCAAAACCTACTGATGGAAAAACTAATATTGCAATAGATGAAGATGATTGCGTTGCTATAACTACACGTAGGCTAGTAAATGACTTTAAACCATTTAAAGCAATTATTAAAAAAGAAGCAGCCGGCAAGCAAATAAGCAATTCTCATAAAGATGATAACTATTTTACTACATTAGTTGCTTTGTATGAAGCTAATATAGAGTTATGTAGTGGCTCTGTAGAGTTGAATTTAAATAAAAAATTTTTAAGTAAAAGACCAGATGATGAGTTTTTAGATAATATGTATAGCTTTCTTGAAAATATTTGGAGTCTTTTATTTGAAAAAATAGCTATTTTTAAAGATATTATTCAAGGTGAAAAACCAGGAGTATATAGAAAACCTGATGGCGGTAATGTATGGATGCGTCCAATATCCCAATTAATTTTTGCTACTTTTATTAAACGTGTGTTGCTTAATGGCGGTAGCGCAAATCAAGCAATAGATTTTTTGACAAAAATACCATGTGAATTAACTGATGAACCTTGGATTAACATCATATGGAACCCAGATACAAAAAAAATAGTAGGAACAACATCTGAAAGAAATTTTATTGTTGAAGTTCTTTGTCATATTTCAGAACTTGCAATACCTTCTATAAACAAAGATGAAATTGGAAGGAAATATAGTGCATACCATAAAGTAGATTTTAAAGATATAAATATTAATTTTATTGAAAATAAAAATTATTTTTTGCAATGCGACTGAAACAATAAATTTTACTAGTTTACAGCGACAACTGTCGCTGTAAAATCAATCCGCTAAACTATCAATTAAAGTACTCATTTCAAAATGCAATAAAAAATCTGCATAATGCGAAGAAAAAATAGCTGTTAGGTATTCGGTTAAATCCACATCTT
>CAKMYR010000240.1 GCA_929200175.1 uncultured Gammaproteobacteria bacterium | reverse complement strand
TGATTAAACTACCTTAACTATCAAAGGTTGCTTTAATTTTTTATTATTTTTTATACAAACATAAACTGAATATAACCTTACTTTTGTTCACTAGGATGTTCATCATTAGTACATTCAATTTCAAGTTCAGCTTTATCGGTAAAACAATCTGGTAATTTTTTTGTTATTTTAGGAGCCAATTCTTTAAATTCATTTACTTTTTTAACTAGGTTTCCAGCTCCAGTTACTAGTTGACCCTTAGATTTATCGTAAGCTTCCGTTGCTTTATCTAAGCCTTTTTTAACATTTTCAAAACTTTCTAAAAATAATCTAAGCTTGTCGAATATTCCTTCTGCTTTGCTAGCTAAAGTAGCGGTATGTTTATTTTGCTTTTCATAACGCCATAATTGTTTAATAATATTTAAGCTAGTCAATAATGTTGTTGGTGTTGCTACTAATATGTTTTGATCTATCGCAGTTTGAAATAAAGTTGTATCTGCCTCCATTGCCGCGATAAAAGCAGACTCAATAGGTACAAACATAAATACTATTGCAGGAGAATTAATATCTTTAATTTTAAAGTAATCTTTTGCAGATAACTCTTTCATTCTATCCTTTATGGCTGCTACATGTTCTTTTAATGCCTGCTGACGCTGTGTTTCATCTTCAGCATTTACATATTTTATATAAGCATTTAAAGATACTTTTGCATCTATAATTAAATGTTTTTCTTGTGGTAAATTAATGATCACATCAGGCCTTTTTTTGCCATCTTCGGTATTAAATGAAACCTCTTTTTCATAATCAATATCTAACCGCAAGCCAGAGTTTTCTAAAATATTTTCTAGCATTAACTCACCCCAATTACCTTGTAATTTTTTTTGTCCTTTTAATGCTGTAGTTAATTCATGTGCTTCTTGGGTGATTTTTTGATTGCTCTTTTGTAACGTAGTTAACTCATTTGTTAAATTTGTATGTTGTGTTATACCAAGATCACGATTATCCTTTACTTCTTTTTTAAAATCATCAATTGAAGTTTGAAACGGTTTAATTATTGCATCAAGACTGTTTTTATTATTTTTTTCTAAAGATTGAGTGTTTTCTTTTAAAATATCGTTAGCTATATTTTTGAAACTATCGCTAAGTTGTTGTTCTTGATTTTTAATTAATGCTAATTGTTCTTTATGTTTTTTATCACGTTCTTCAATAGATGTTTTAAGCTCAGCTAATTCAGCAGTATCATTTTTGTGCTGATCTTGTAGAGTATCGTATTTGCTTTGTAGTTTTTCTTGTTCTGTTACGCTATTATCTAATTGCTCTTGCTTAGCTACAAGCTTGCTAGTTAAAGATGCAATTTCTATACATTTTTCATTAAAATCTTCTCTGATTTGCTTCAAATCAATATTAGCTTGATTAGCTTTTTGCTGTAAATCTTCTAAATTTTCTTTAGTATGTTTTAATTCAGCTTGTGATACTTTAGCTTTGTTATTAGCGAAAAAATAACCTATAACAAATGTTAAGCTAGAAATAATTATACTAGCGATAATTTGGGCAGTGATATCCATAATTTATATTATATTCCTTAGATAGTTTTATTAAGATTTAAAAGTGTATATTGCATTTGTGGATACAATTGTAATTAAATTTTGTTTTTTATTTAGTATTTCATCAAATATACTTGTTCAAAATAACATAAAATAT
>CAKMYR010000239.1 GCA_929200175.1 uncultured Gammaproteobacteria bacterium | reverse complement strand
GGCACAAATATTAGAAGCAGCACAACAGTTTAACTTTAAGTCTAAAAAATATGATGCATTAATTGCAAAGAATCTACAAATAGTAACTAAGAAATGTTTTGCTAAAAATAATAAAACAATAATTTCGCATAACAAACATAATAACAGTAATCAATTTAAAAAATTTACCATTAAAAACAACCAAAAAAACACAAAGCAAAACACTAAGAAAAACACTAAAAAAGAAGATCCATATTCTGATAATTATTCAACGACAAATAAATGGTTTTATCTCCCAATAATTATCTTAATTTTTGCATTTTTAAGCTTATTCTTTGTATGAAATATTTTTTTACTAAACCAATTTATGACTCTAATTTATAGGATTATTTGTATCCAACTTCTATATCTACAAGGCTACTTATATAATTTCAAGTATAAATATCAGGTTAAATCTATATAAATCAAATATATTAGAAAAAATAGCCAAATTTTATACATCTACTCATCTACTGATGATTTAGTTGCTAATATTAAAAGCTTGCTTTATTTAGGGTTGTTTGTTATAATGCCTGCAACATGCCTAGATAGGATTACTTGTTTTTATAAGGATGTTAAAAATATGAGCGCATTAAGGACTATGCTTCCATCTGCAAAGTGGTATCAATATTATATAAACCCATTTGAATTAATAGGTTTACAAGGTAAATACACTAGTATTGATGATATTGATTCAAATCAAATAAAAAAATTAAAAAAACTATTATTACAGGAAATAGAACTAGAAGATGGCAATATTTCATGGATGCCTAGTTTAATTATAGATAAAGCTAAAGCGCTGAATGTATGTAATGAACTACACGATAAAAACTTGTTGGAATTTCACTTAAATGTTTTTAACGATAAACCATTATTAAATTTTTTATCTCGTGGTGAGCATAGTTGTTTTCAAAAAAACATCCAAATTGTCTCTTTAGATTTTAAACAGCAGCAAAATATATTTAATGATTTCACAGTATTAATACTTATAAATCAATTCAATTTAGTTATTGCAGAAACGATCAAAGCTAAACAATTCTCTCTTATTAAGCAATTATTTAATTGTAAGCATTTAGTGTCAAATTCAAACTTGCACCTGTTAACTAAATCTACTGTTGCGACACTAAACAAACATTTAACTAATTTAGAGGTGATTCTAAACAAGGCAAAAAACCAAGATATTTCTTGGTATATGGTTGATAAAATACTGTACAAAGATGCACTCTTTAACATAATTAATGAATTACCCCAAGATTTATTTAAAGAACAGCAAGAGAGAATATTAGAATTGCTGAATGCAATATCTGTAACTATTGGTAATAGAAAATCTAACATTTTATTAGAAAGCAAAATTTTAAAAACAGCACAGCAATTTAGTTTTAAATCTAAAAAATACGATACTTTAATCACAAGCAATCTACAAATAATAACAATTCATATAGGCTTTGATAGTTTAAAAGAAACTTTAAATAAGGCAAAATATCAAAATATTTCTTTAAACATGATTTTTAAAGCATTATTTGAAAATAAGCTAATCAAGACAATTAAAGACTTACCAGAAGATTTGTTTTTCCAGTATCACAACACAATGCTACAACTTCTTAACGCAATAGCTGTTGTTACTGCAAATAAGAATAATTTTACATTAGCAATACAAATATTA
>CAKMYR010000238.1 GCA_929200175.1 uncultured Gammaproteobacteria bacterium | reverse complement strand
TATTAAAGTTTTTCTTTTTATAATGAATCTTTCCACGATTTATATAAATTATTGCGCGATTTATATAAATTATTGCCTCTTGAGGGTCAATATCTATTGCTTTGTTATAATATTTTAATGCATTGCCGTATTCTTGTTGCTTATAAAAAGCAAGCCCAATAATGTTGTACGTTAAAGCGTCATCATTAGGGAATAATTCAAGCTCTTTTTTAAAATAAGTAATAGCGTTTTTATAGTCTTCATTATTATAGTAAAGAAGACCCAAATTAGAATTAAGCCAAGCTAATTTTGGATCTAAATCTATTGCTTTTTTATAATTTTCTAATGATTTATTAAAGTTTATTTCTGCTTCTTTATGTTTCTCATTATTTTTATTTTCTATAAATAAGTCTAAATAAATAATGCCTAATCTACCATAGGCTAGAGCATAATTTGGATCTATTTTTGTAGCTTTTTCATAATTTCTAATTGCATTGCCATATTCTTTTTTTTTATAAAAAGCATTTCCAAGCATGATATACATTAAAATATCATTAGGGAATAATTCAAGATTTTTTTTTAAATAAATAATAGCATTTTTATAGTCTTCATTACTATAGTAAAGAAGACCTAAATTAATATCAAGTGAAATTGTTGGATCCAAATCTATTGCTTTGTTATAATTCTCTATTGCTTTATCAAAGTTTATTATTGCTTTTTTATATTTCCCTTGATTTTTATCTTCTATAAGTAAATTTTAATAAATATCGCCTAGCGTAATATAGATAATAATATTATTTGGATTTATTTTTATAGATTTTTCATAACTTCTAATTGCATTGTAGTACTCTTTTTGGTTATAAAAAGCAATCCCAAGAAATTGATATGTTAAAGCTTTCTTATCAATCCCAAGAAATTGATGTGTTAAAGCTTTATTATTAGGAAATAATTCAAGATCTTTTTCATAATAAGTAATAGCATTTTTATAGTCTTCATTATAAAAATAAAGAAACCCTAAATCATTATTAAACGGAGTTGATTTTGGTTCTAAATCTATTGCTTTGTTATAATTTTTTACTGCTTTATCAAAGTTTATTATTGCTTTTTTATGTTTGTGATTTTTATATTTTCGAAATAAATTTGAATAAATATCACCTAATTTACCATATGCTTGAGTATAATTTGGATCTATTTTTATAGCTTCTTCATAATTTATAATTGCATTATCATATTTGTTTTGTCGATAAAAAACATCACCCAGTTTATAATATGCCCAAGCATAATTTGGATCTATTTTTGTAGCTTTTCTATAATCATCTTCTGCTTTATCAAAAGAACGATTGCCTAAACTGCTTTTATCAAAATGAGCTAATCCACGACCTGCATATGCCAAAGCATAATCTGAATTTATTTTTATAGCGTTAGTAAAACTTTCAATTGCCTTGTCATATTTTTTTTGTTGATAAAAAGCACGCCCAAGATTGTTGTGTGTTTCAGCGTTATTAGGAAATAACTCAAGCTCTTTTTTATAATAACTAATAGCGTTTTTATAGTTTTCATTGCGGTAGTGAAGAACACCCAAATTATTGTTAAACCAAGTTGATTTTGGATCTAAATCTATTGCTTTTTTATAATTTTCTAATGATTTATTAAAGTTTATTTCTGCTTCTTTATGTTTCTCATTATTTTTATTTTCTATAAATAAGTCTAAATAAATAA
>CAKMYR010000237.1 GCA_929200175.1 uncultured Gammaproteobacteria bacterium | reverse complement strand
ATTATTCTTAAAAAGAATACTCGAACATCTAAAATAACTAAGCATAAGTAACTAGTAAAAATAATAGCTTGAATTAATAATCGTTTTGTTTGGCTTAGATAGATAGTTGGTAATAATAGAACTATAACTGGAATGATAGTTAATAGCATGTTTTTGTAAAGGCTTACAAACATATATATTTGTGCTATTAGGTCGTTTGGTTGATAACTAATATGATAGCCGTTTGGCCCAGGAAAATAATAAAAAGCACCTAAAATTATGGATAAAATACTACAAAAAATACAAAAATAATAATAATTATTTAGTTTTTGTTTAACAGTTAATTCATACATATAATTACAACCTTAATAATACAAGCCATCAAAATGTTTTAGGCACATCTTCTTTACTTAATAATATCATTTCTCTGCCATTACCTTGAGAATCAATTACAGTTAGCTTTACTTTACTTTTATCGAAGTTAAAAGGCATATCAAATAAACATGTAGCTCGCCAATCTCCACTTATAGTATCGATATTTTTAAAATAACTTTTTTCTTTATTATGTGTTGACACTAATAAATATTTAATATTACTTGTATAAAAATTCGTTAAAAATAATTTAATATCGGCATAACTTAAGGCACTTAAAGCATCACGTACTATCATTAAGTCTGCATTTGGAAGTTTATCTTTGGTAATATCCATATGTACAAATTCTACATTATTGTAGTTATAATTTTGTTTATTTTGTTTAATAATATAAGAAGCTATATCTCCGCCTATATACTTATCAAGATTAAGTTTAGATAAGACAAGGTTCATCCAATAGAAATCACCACAGGCACCATCTAAGATTGATTTAATATTATACTCTTTTACAATTTCTATTAGCTTGTTGCGTAAATTTACATTATTCTTTAACGCTACACCTGAACCACTACGATGTACACCATCACTTTTCCAAAAGTGGGTTTCATATATTTTATTAAATCTCTCTTCCGCAGTAGATAATTTAAGTATTTTAGCTAAAGTGTAAACCCTATGTATTGCATTTTTAGCTGATTGTAAAAAGCTTATTTTATTAGTATTAATAGATGGTTTATTAAAACTATAAAATGTAGGTAAATAGTTAGCGGAGTTACAAATAGTTTGCTGTTTTTTATCAGAAAAAACGACAAAATAAGTTATATTACAGGCAATAAAACTTATAAATCCTATGCTAACTATATTAGTTAATACTTTGTTATTAATTGCCCATGATTTTTTTTCTAACCATCGAATAATATATAATTCGCAATAAAATAATATAGGTATACTCAATACAGAAAATATTATCCACAATTTAAAACTTGTATAAAATAATATTTTCATAATTCCTTGAGCTATACGTGTAAAATCTATATGTACATGATTACGAATATAAGCTTCTGTATCAATACATAATATAATAATCGCAATTGTTGCTACTATGCTTTGACATATATACCTTTTATAGTCAGTTTTGAATATAAAAAATAATAATCCAAATAAGCTGATAAATAAACTAATTATTAATATATAAGTGATATGATTAATTATTAAAAATACTGATGTAGATATATCTAGATTAATTTGACAATTCAGAGTATTTACTAAATAGCGACTTGAAATTAGCATCGCAAACAAACTATTAAAAATAACAAAATAACAATAATTAGTTAGCTTTTGCTTAATGGTTAAC
>CAKMYR010000236.1 GCA_929200175.1 uncultured Gammaproteobacteria bacterium | reverse complement strand
GTGTTAGATTTTGACTTATCAGTCACAAATTATTCTCCAATGAAGTCTCACAGCATAACTATTATGCATAAATCCTAATATACCAGTAATTAATAGCTTTTATGAAATATTCTAATTGATAATATAAATAATTATTTATCACTATAAATTTTTTATTTTCATAACAGAAAAGATTTAAAATAATTTTTAATATTTTATATATCCTATCTTATTGCTAATGGAAAAGAAAGCTCTTCCTTTTTTAATTTAGTGCGTGAGTGGCTTATTCAGTTAAATTATTTGCTACGTACGAAACAGAGTTAATTTGAGTTAGATTAAACAATATATTTTGTTTAATGATAAAAAATACCTAACAGGCAAGGTTGAGATGGAATGATTTGGCATTAATTGCAAAGTATCTGCTAACAAGAAACAGATGTTATCGACGTTGGTATTTATCCACATGCTGGATATGCGGCCACCTTGAGTGAAGAATGTCGTGCGTGCAAAAGCCAGTAAAAATATTCCTGTGGCAATTAGTACTTATAAAGGAGTAAGTGTTAATTAAATAAAAACCCAGCCAGTTATTGATAATATCCGAAAACAACAAACAGAGGTAGACAATTAGTAATAAGATTTTTATTAAATAGATAGAAGAGTTAACGGGTCATAATAGAAAAGTATAGTTAGACTAAAAGGATGATGAAAAAAGAAATTATTAAGTTTATTTAATATTGTTTTTCAGATCTAAGTGAGGTTAAACTAAAAGAACCAGTTTCTCTCATACTATAAAAACTTTCATTTAGACCATTTAGAAAAATTTTACTGAATATAGATGTGCTGGTAAGTACTTATTAATTTTTCATTTCTTCTAAAATAACTTTACCTCTCTTCTTGCCCTTTCTTATCAATTTTTTTGGTAAACTTTTCTTCATTTCATCGTAAACATACCGTATCGACCACTTAACCTTCATGTCTTTTGATCTTTGAGTATAGAATCTCGCAATATCAATCCAAGCGAATGCTTCTTCTAAATTCTTTTCTATCCCCTTTCCTTCTGTTAAATTTATTGCAAGATTCATCATCGATCTTGGATCTCCAGCCATCGCTGCTTTCAAGTATAGTTCATTCGCTTTTTCTCGATTCTGGGGAACACCTATTCCTAAATCCAAATTATATGCCTTAACATGTATCTCTTCTATCAAAGGATTTGGATTTTCAAACTCAGTATAGTTTACTGAGAAATCTTCACCAAAGACAAGAGTACAAAACAAAATAATTGGTCCAACGGCTATCAAAATATACTTAATTACTTTTAATATCAAACACTTAAATTCAGCCAACAGCTTAAGTGTTTTGTTAGGTGTTTTTATAATCATAAGTTACTGTTCTTAATATAGATTACTAAATAAAAAGTAGTACCACTTTATCTATGTGTTTTAAAAAAAAATTTCTTGCACTTCCTTGTATTTTACAACGATCTCAATTTTTCTTATAAAATAGTACGAAAGCTATAATTAATAAAACAAAGAAAAACATCGTAAAACTACTTTTTAGAATAGTAAACGTACTTGCAATTTTAACCGTAGATGCTTGTAAATCTGGAAATGAATTTATCATTTTGATAATGAATATATTTTCGATGTAATCAAAAATACTAGCTAAAATGAAACCAATGCAAAATAATAAACTTTATGTTTAAAAAGTAGCCTGTCCCCTTAATCTGTTAAATAGTCAGAAAG
>CAKMYR010000235.1 GCA_929200175.1 uncultured Gammaproteobacteria bacterium | reverse complement strand
GCAAATAAAATTGAATAACGATTATTGTAATTATCATTAACACTTTCTAATAAAAAAGGATATCTTTTAGGATTAGAATAACATAATTCTTCTAAATTAACTTCAGGAATAGATATTATTTTCACTTATATTTTTAATTTTTATTCTGTGTCTAAATTTAACAATAAATTTTTAGCTTTATCGATAAGGTTATGATTGGGAAATCTTTCAATCATATCTTCAAGTAATTTTTTTGCTTCTTTATTTTTATTTAATTTATTATGGATAACAGCTAATTCATATAACGAATTAGAAAATTTATAATGAGATCTATAAAGATTTTGAAATTTTATAAATGTTTTTGTAGCATTACCATAATCTTTTTGAATAGCATAAGCTTTGCCAAGCCAATAATAAGAATCAGATATATTTTCTCTTTCGGGATAAATATTTATGTATTCGATAAATGAATTAATTGCTTTTTGATATTGATTAGTTTCTAAAAGATTAATTGCATTTGTATATAATTTTTTTGCCGCCCTTTCCTCTTTGGCTTCTTTTAATATAGTTTTTTTAAAATTATCACTAGATTTTATATATTCAATTAAATTAAATAATTCAGTAATTTTTTTCTCACTATTTTTTTGTGATTCTTCTATTTTCTCAATTCTATTTAATAAATCTTTATTGATATCTTTTAATTGCTCTATACTTTCATAATTATCAATAACATTTTCATTGCTATTAATAGCCAAAGGAATTTGCAATAAAATAAAAAAGATTAAATTTAAGTATTTCATAAAGGCTAAATCTTGTGTTAAATATTTATAATTTATTCATAAATGAATTCAATTTCATAAATGAATTCAATTTTTATATTTTTTTCTTGATTATTATTTAAAAAATCAACAGACTTTTCTTCTCCATAACTAGTTACTTTAACTCTATTTTTCAAATTTAGATATAATTCTAATATTTTTTTAACTTCTAATGCGTATCTTTCACTTAAAGCTAAATTATACGCTCTTGATCCGCTTGTATTAGAATAGCCATTTAAATTTAATTTAATATCTGGATTATCATTCATAAAATTTGCATGTTTTGTAATTTCTGTTAGATAAGTTTGACTTACATTAATTTTATTAGATGAAAAATAAAAAATAAAGTCAACTTTAGTTTTTTTTAATTTTTCTATCAATCTTTCTATTTCTAATTTTTTATAATTAGTATTATCAGATCTGTCTTCAATTATTGCATTATTATTTACTTTATTCTCATAATTACAAGCGTTTAATAGAATAAAAAATATAAATAATATAATGATTTTCATTCTTAAACTTTTGTATTATTCCAAATAATTTGACCAGCTTGGACCTTGTACTTCGCCATTTTGAGCTGATAATTCATAAGATCTTTTACCATCTATTGAAATAACTGACAATATTCCTTTATCATTTTTTTTTGTAGCAAAAATAATCATACTTCCATCAGGAGAAAAATCAGGCGATTCATCCAATTTATTAGAGCTCATAATACTTAAATCTTTTGTATTAATATCTAACAATGCAATATTATTGTCATTATTAACTTTATGGACAATTGCTAAACTTTTTCCATCTGGAGAAAATGCAGCATCAGAGTTATATTCTCCTTCAAAAGTAATTCTTTTAATTTTATTATTAATTAAATTTTTAATATAAATTTGTGGTTGTCCAGAACGATCAGAAGTAAAGGCTATTCTATTGCCA
>CAKMYR010000234.1 GCA_929200175.1 uncultured Gammaproteobacteria bacterium | reverse complement strand
GCTATTATTCACAAGCTTGAAGATTTACCAGATTCAGATTTATACAATAGTAATAAAAAAATAATGCAATGGCTTGCCGATGGTTTTACTTTTAATCGTGAAGATACTGAAAAGCAAGCTTTATATATTCAACTAATTGATTATACTAACATTGAAAATAATAATTATAAAATAGTAAATCAACTAGAAATAACCGGATATAAACGACGTATTCCAGATGCTATTATTTATATTAATGGATTACCATTAGTAGTATTTGAATTTAAAAGTGCTAGCCGTGAAAAAGCAACCATAGAAGATGCTTATAAACAGCTAACTAATCGTTATGTTAGAGATATCCCCGAATTATTCAAATACAATGCTTTAGCAGTAATTAGTGATGGTGCAAATAATCGAATGGGTTCTTTATTTGCTGCTTATGAGTTTTATTATTCTTGGAGCAAAATAACAGGTGATGAAACTCTAGATGAAAGTGGTATAAATTCGTTATTAACTATGATTAACGGCTTATTTAATAAGCAACGCTTAGTTGGTGTAATTCATAATTTTATTTATTTTCCAGATACTTCAAATAAAGAAGAAAAAATTGTTTGTCGGTATCCGCAATATTATGCAGCTACTAAATTAGTTGCTAATATTAAACAACACTTAACCTATACCGCCATTAACGGTGACGGTAAAGGTGGTACTTATTCTGGTGCTACTGGCTGCGGTAAAAGTTATTGCATGTTGTTTTTAACTAGGTTATTAATGAAAGATTTGAGTCTAAGTAGCCCTACTCTTGTATTAATTACTGACCGCACCGATTTAGACGACCAACTAGCAGGTAAATTCACTAATGCCAAAAAATTTATTGGTGATGATACTATTATTAGTGTTGAAAGCCGAGCTCAATTACGCGAACTATTAAAAGATCGTAAAAGTGGCGGAGTATTTCTTACTACTATTCAGAAATTTACCGAAGATTTAGAATTATTAACTGATCGTAGTAATGTTATTTGTATTTCCGATGAAGCTCATAGAAGCCAAAATCTGGAACAAAGAGTTACTCTAAATGCACAAGGAGTAAAAAAGAGTTATGGCTTTGCTAAATATTTGCGTGATTCATTACCTAATGCTACTTATGTAGGCTTTACTGGTACACACCTTGATGCAACTATAGAAGTATTTGGTAGAATAGTTGATAGTTATACAATGATTGAATCTGTTATCGATAAAATTACGGTTAAAATTGTTTATGAAGGTCGGGCTACTGAGATATACTCTGATAAAAATCAACTTGAAGAAGTGGAAAATTACTATAAAGAATGTGAAGCTGCTGGGGCTAATGAGTATCAGGTAGAAAAAAGTAAAAAAACTATGGCAGTGATGTCAATCATACTTGGCAATCCGCAACGTATAGATGCTATTGCTGATGATTTTGTGAAACACTATGAACAACGAATTGCTGAAGGTAGCACCCAAAAAGGTTGTGCATTATTTGTTTGCTATAACCGTGAAATTGCTTATCAGCTTTATAAGGCAATAATTAAATTACGTCCTGAGTGGAATCAACCTAAAATTGCTATAGAAGGTGTAGAATTATCAGACTACGAGAAAAAAACCATTAAGCCGATGGAACGCATCAAAATGGTTATGACTCGCCATCAAAATGATGATACAACTTTGTATGATATGCTAGGGAACAAAGACCATCGCAAGGAACTTGACCGGCAATTTAAAAATGTAAAATCAAAT
>CAKMYR010000233.1 GCA_929200175.1 uncultured Gammaproteobacteria bacterium | reverse complement strand
TATTATCATTGTCAATAAGACAAACTAATTTACCCTTTTCACTTAGTCTATATTTATAATATAGTTTATTAAATATATAAATTAATTCAACTCTATCATCTAAGGTATTAATGTTTTTACTTAATTCATTCCATTTATCTATTTCTATAGAATCTTTTAATTTAAACTCTTCAATATTAGAAGGACTATCAGGTATCAACGTATTAGGAAATAAAGACTCATTATTTGTTTTTTTTATAAGCGTCGCAAAACTATCATTAATAAATACGACCTCATTTTTTGTTCTATATGCATTGTCAAGACAAGGGAATATAGCCAAAACATCAATTGCTTCATCTATTTTTTTATAAAAATCCAAATTATCTAAGGTGGTATTTGTATTATTATGTGTTAAAAACTCTAATGCTTTATAGCTTACTTCTTTTTTAGTTATAGCTTTGGCGGTATATACAATAAGTTCTACTAACTTTTCTAAGATAAACTTATTTTTTTCACTGCTATTTAAGTCATTTCTTGAGCTATTTAAGTCAAACGTGCCATGAATAATAAAAGGAAAGTCAATATCAATCTTTGTTGGGAAGTAAGAATATAAAAAATTTTCTTCTATGTTAAAATTTTCGCATATTGCGATTTTTAATTCATAATTTTCTTCTTCATTTTCTCTATCCCAAAGCTCTTCTGGTAAGAGCGCTGTTTTTTCATAAATAGTCCATTTAGTATTATCAATGTAAATCTTATTATTTTGTTTTGTGCTTTTTATAATATTTGAACATCCATCTATTGTTATTGTTATTTGATTAATATGATTTACAAATAATAAAATTTCAGCCTGGATATGTTCAATTTGATTTTTTATATCAGCTAAAAAATTTGTTTTATATTCAATCTCAATTATTGTTTTCCAGTCTTTTTGAATATTATCTTTTATTGTGGGAGCAGCAAGAAACGCTATGGGTTTTATGCTTTCTGGTAAGTTTTCTTGCTTTATAATTTTTTTGTGTTTATTTTTATTACAAATATCATCATAAAAATTTTCTGCAATTTCTCGAGAAAAACTAATATCTATATTTTGGCTATTGATTGTAATTTTATTACTCCAATTTACAATAGAACGAAAGCCTAAGCCTTTATTGCCGATAAATTTCTTAGTTTTTTTAGGACTAAGATTTGCAAGCATTAATGACTTGATACCATTGCTACTAAAAGGTTGACAGTTAGATCCTTTATTTGCAATAATTAATTTATTACCTTTAGTATCTAACTTAATCAAAACTTCTTCAGAAGATTCATCATCTGTATTCTGTAGTAATTCTAATAATTGTCTTCCGTTATAATCCCCGATTGTTTGTTTCTCTTTATTGTAATCGGCAATCATCCTGTCATTATCAGAACTATAAATATCTTGTTGTTTTTGTATTTCTTTTAAAATATTTTCTTTCATTCGTATAAATTATAACTATCCCCAATTCTGTATTTTAAGTTTATCAATCCAAGATAAGGGATACAAACATTAATTATTAATTCATTTTATTAAAAAATCTTTATTGTTTATTTAGGTGATATTATGATTGTAATAATTATTGTTAGGATTTTAGTAAGGTTTAGGGTTATCAAGTGGTAGTGTTGATTTAATAAAATAAATAACTTTTAAACCTTCAATTTTCATTTCCTAATAACTCTTCTTCATAAACAAAAATTGCTGGAACTTCTGCATGGAAAATACTGCCGCCGACAGAGACA
>CAKMYR010000232.1:1356-1744 GCA_929200175.1 uncultured Gammaproteobacteria bacterium | reverse complement strand
CCATAAGAGTTTCTACTTTTGATAACGAAGATATATTTTGTGTGATAGCTTCGATAGCACCTTTTCTATCAGTAATGTTTGCTGTGGTAATTAATATTGCATGTGGCAATCCTAAAATATCAACAAGAATATGTCGCTTAATTCCAAAGATTTTTTTACCAGCATCATACCCTTTATGTTTAGCACAATCAGTATTTTTTACACTCTGGGCATCGACAATGCAAAATAAGGTTTTTGCATTTCTTCATTGTGTTTTTCTATACTTTTTAACATACTTTTTTTAATGCCCTAGCAAGTAAGCTTGAGCAATTATTTTTAGATTGTCCCCAAAGAGAAAAATAAGAATATACAGTTTGCTATTTTGGATAATCTTTAGGTAACATACGCC
>CAKMYR010000232.1:0-1346 GCA_929200175.1 uncultured Gammaproteobacteria bacterium | reverse complement strand
ATATAAATAATTGCACAAAACACATCGTATAAATCTACAGTTCTAGGCTTTGTTATGCGCCTTGCTTTTTCTAAAATATGGCGAATTCCGCTGAACTGCTCGCGTGTTATATCACTTGGGTATTTATGCATGATTTCTATACTTTTTGATCTGAAAAATACTAATATAACGTGAGTTCGACAAAATTTAGACTATAAAATAGCCTGCCACAATAATTAATATCGATATTAGGTTTTTGTGGTTGTCTAGAATATGCTATCAATCCAGCTATTAAATTCACACAAAAATTTGCTTTGGATCTATGTCTAGTATGCTCAATCATCATAATATTTTTTAATTGATCATTAACACTTTCAATTAATGCTCTTTTCTTTAACATTAATTTATCAAAAGAACTTAACAACTGTTCTTTCATGTTTTTTTTAACTTTCGTTATTAAATTAATTCCTTTTTCTTTTAATAAAGAAGATAATTTTCTGGAAATATAGCCTTTATCACCATATATTTTACCTTTTAAATTAGATGATAAAGACATCACAGGCGACCTATCGTCAACATTAGCAGTTGTTAATTTACAAGCTAATATTTCTCCAAGATGATTTATAATTAAATGCAGTTTAAACCCAAATTTGTACCCTGTAGAAGTTTTACCTCTTTTAGCTACTTCTTTGAAAACACGATGTTTTATTATACGGCGGTTATCACATACACAAATGGGAGTAGAATCAATAAATGAAACACCTGTTAATTTTCCCATACATTTACTTTGAAGAAAAATAATCATGATCATTAATGAGTTTTGCATTAATTCAATAAAACGATTATAAGATACAAGGTTAAACCAGTTACGGTTAGATTTTTGTATGAAATTAATATAATAATGCTTAAAAGTTCTATATTTACTTTTATGAAAATATACAACTATAGTAATAATTTCGCTTAGTGATAATCTGCTTTTAGGAAAGCGTTTTCCCGTGATTTTAAGTAAATTATCATTTGATTTAAACTCAAAATTGTTACAAAAATCATCTACATCACAAAATAATGATATTATCATGTATTCATGCATAACTACATCCTACTACTAGTACATTTTTTTACATATTATGTATACTAGCAATTTAATATTATGCAAATTTTTTTATCGAACTCACGTTAAATTACGTTTTTTTCTATTAATGACCTGTCCTGTTAATTTTTTAGTCTATCACTTGCATAAACTAACAGGCGATAATTATCTGTAATAAAAGGCAACATAAAGTCTTCATCATCTAATAAGCTTTCATCTGCAAATTTTTAAATCCTGTTTCTAGTATTTCTTGTGATTTAATATCTGTAAAGTATTG
>CAKMYR010000231.1 GCA_929200175.1 uncultured Gammaproteobacteria bacterium | reverse complement strand
TTCAATTGCTGTTAAGGTTTGTTGTACCAAAGTTTCTAGGCATTTATCTACATAAGCTAATACATTATAACAAGGAACTATAACACTTACTTTATATTCATAACTTGTATTATTGCTTGTTTCATTTTGTAATTTAGTAATCATATTAAATGAACACCCTATTGAGGCTTTGTTGAATAAGATTTTTCTATATTAAAATTATGCACTTAATTTGTTAACCAACATATTTTTGACAGGTATTAGAGATTTATTTTTCTTATTAAACAAAGCTCCTGAAATCTAGAATTCCCAACTGCCGCGTGTATATAGATTAAATAGATATTTTAATTATTACTGAAAATGTGATGTTATTTTAATCCAATCATTAGGATAAATATTATCATTGTTATCTTGTTGCATTAAGAATAATTGTTGAGGAGCTATAACAATTTTATTTTCATTGGTATTAAGATATGCGGCCCAATAAGAGTAAGTACTATTAGCAATAATATTATGATCGCATAAAGACATTAATTTCATATCTTCCCAAATATTATCAGGAGAATATTCTATAAATTCCAAATCATTAATTGTAGCAAATAATTTTTTGGCAGTTTCAATTTTATTAGAAAAAACATAAAATTTAGTTGCATTATATTTTTCTTTGATTATTTTAATTGCCTCAGCATAATACCCAATGCCTAAATTGCCATGAAATTTTACTGCTTTTACCCCGCCTGCTTTTGTATCACTATATTCACGATAATGTATAGCAACAGTAGGAGATTTTTCTTGTTGGATTTTATTTGCCATAATTAAACCATTTTTGCTAAGAGTTAGGTTAGAAAACATCGCAATAATTTCAGTAGAGAAATTAACAAAATAGTTATAATTTTCAAAATAGCCTTCTATATAAGTATTTGGTTTAATCTTATTAATTTCACTATCGTAAAATAATGAATTTTTTACTAAATATATATTTTTAGATTTATAATATATTTTTTTAAAAAAAACACTAAAAAAACAAATTGGTTTTGGGTAATTTTTTATTTTTGCATAAAAAGGTTGTTTTATTTCTTTTATATTGGGTAAAACCTTGTCTAAAACATAACCACATATTTCATTATATATATAGTCGTCATAAGAATTAATATCTACTAATAGCTCATAGTTGTTGGTTTTGGCAATAGAATATGCCGCCGCATATTGAAAAAATTGATTGCCTAATCCACCCTTTAAAATAAGTGTTATTTTAGGTTTGTTTTCTGAAATTATATTAGTTTTTATTTGCCAAGGTATTATCTGATTATTTACAGTCAAATAAAAAATAACAAAACACGAAAGCATGCAAGCAAAACAAATATAAATATTTTTCTTAGATATCATCATAATTATCAATATACTTAATATAATAACTCAAGTTACGTATTTAAAATAATTTATTAAAAGCACAAACTAAAGCGAACTTATTAAAAACACTTATACATGTAGCAGTTAGAAATTCTGGTTTTAAGTAAGTTATTATAAAGTCTTTTATTGTTAAAACCTCTTAAAGCTCTATCTGATACCAATATAAAGTAATTATTTGTAAAAAAGCATATAATTTTTAATTTATGGTATAAATATATTTTGTGCTTTTAAATGCGTAATTTGACTTATTTAAAAATAATTAAGTTAAATATTTTTTAATGCTAGTTAGAATAAATTTATTAACTAAGTAATAAATATGTGCAATAACTATAAATATTGGAATTCTTAGGTAATCTATAGGT
>CAKMYR010000230.1 GCA_929200175.1 uncultured Gammaproteobacteria bacterium | reverse complement strand
CTATCTTGTAATTCTTTTTTTGTAGTTGCAAATTTTAATTTTTCTGCAAATTTATCCAAAAGTATTCCATTAATCATTACATTGATAACTCTATTAATTGTTTGATTTTCAATTTCTTGATTATATTCACTCCCCAATTCTTCTTGTAATGCTGCTCTTTCTAAACTAAATTTCTCCATAAACTCTGATCTAGAAATTTCATGACCATCAACAGTAAAAACTACATCATCGTAAGGATTATCAATAAAATATTGATTAATACCAAACAAAGCAAATGGAATCGATAGGGCAATTACAATTAAATAGGCAACCCAGCCTTTAGTTTTGTTTTTGATTGAATTTAAAAGCATTTTAATTAATTTATAAACTACTAAATCTCAATTTTAATATTTTCATTTTTCAAAAATAAAACAACAATAATGGCGGAGTGGACGGGACTCGAACCCGCTACCACCTGCGTGACAGGCAGGTATTCTAACCAGATGAACTACCACTCCTATCAAAATTGGTGGGCGCTACAAGACTCGAACTTGTGACCCTCGCCTTGTAAGGGCGATGCTCTACCAACTGAGCTAAACGCCCTAAATATAACAAACTAATTTAAAAATTAACTATTTACTGATTCTTTAAGCAATTTTCCTGCTTTAAAAGCTGGAGATTTAGATGCTTTAATTTTAATAGCAGCTCCTGTTTGTGGATTTCTGCCAGAACGTGCTGCACGATCTCTAACTAAAAAACTACCAAATCCTGTAATTATTACACTACCTCCATTTGATAATGTATTAGTGATTGAACTAGTTGTTGCATCTAGAGCTTTAGCAGCATCTACTTTTGTTAATCCAGATTTTTCTGCAATTGCTGATATTAGATCTGATTTATTCATATTTTTCTCCTATATAAATTTATTAAAATTTTACAAACACAATAATTTTTTTTTACAAAAAACTATAACTGCTAGATTATCCACAAAAATTTAGTATTAATAAGATTTTTTACAAAAAAATATTAATATTTATTATTTTGTTGTTTAATCAATGGATAAATTACATTATCCCATAAAGGTAATGTAATTTCACCAATATGTTTAAAAATTATTATACCCTCTTTATCAACTATAAAAGTTTCTGGTGTAGCATATACTCCTAACTCTAAACCTAATTTCCCATTTTTATCAAAAATAATATGATTAAAAGGATCACCTAGTTCATCTAAAAACTTTATAGCATCTTTTTTTTCATCTTTATAATTAATTCCTATCATCTGCACACTATTAGTTTGAGCAATATAGTTAAATACATCATGTTCAATTCTACAAACAGGACACCATGATGCCCAAACATTTACAAACGATAATTCATTTTTTAGCTTATCTTGAATAAAATATTTCTCACCTAAGTAAAAATCTTCTACTTCAATATTAGGAAAAGGTTTGTCAACTAAAGGTGAAGGTAATTTTTTATTATTTAAATCTATACTTGAGTATAAAAAAACAATCAATGATACAAATATAATTAAAGGTATAAATTTTTTCATTATTATTTCTCATTTAGTATTTTAGCGACTTCAGGTGGCATGTAATTTTCATCATGTTTTGCTAAAACTTCACTAGCAATAAAAGTATCATTTATCAATGATCCCACAACTACAGTACCTTGATTTTCCTTAAATAAATCTGGCAAAATTCCTTTGTATTTAACATTAATTTTATTTTTGTAATCAGTTACATAAAAACTAACATTAATATCATTACGC
>CAKMYR010000229.1 GCA_929200175.1 uncultured Gammaproteobacteria bacterium | reverse complement strand
TTGGTGTTGATACTAATACTATAAGGATAAATGAGTTAAAACAAAATTTTGATAAAACTACCGAAATTACAGATAAATCATTACAAGAAATTAAACATAATATTAGCTATACATCAAATTACAAAAAAGCCAAAGATAGTAATATATATATCATTACTGTACCAACACCTATTGATTTAAATAATTTACCTGACTTAACATTTTTAATTGAAGCCTCAACAAAAGTTGCTTCTTTATTAAATACTGGTGATATTGTTATTTATGAGTCAACAGTATATCCTGGAGTTACAGAAGAAATTTGCATCCCTAAGCTTGAAGAAGTATCAAAATTGAAAATTAACAAAGATTTTTTCTGCGGATATTCTCCAGAAAGAATTAACCCAGGAGATAAAAAAAACACATTAAAAAATACTATTAAAATTACTTCTGGCTCAACACCTAAGATTGCCAATAAAATTGATAATTTATATAAAGAAATTATCGAAGCTGGAACTTATTTAGCTTCTAATATCAAAGTAGCAGAAGCATCTAAAATTATTGAAAATGTACAAAGAGATGTTAATATTGCGCTTATTAATGAATTTGCTTTAATTTTTGATCATATTGGAATTGACACTGATGAAGTTATTAAAGCAGCAGCTACTAAATGGAATTTTATTAAGTTTAAACCTGGATTAGTAGGAGGGCATTGTATTAGTATTGATCCATATTATATTGCCTTTAAAGCAAAAAAATTAGGCTATTATCCTGACCTTATACTTACAGCAAGGCATATTAATAATAGTATGAGTAAATATATAGCAGATCAAACTATTAAAGCTATGATAAATGCTGGCAAAATAATTAAAAACGCAAAAGTTCTAATTCTTGGAGTTACCTTTAAAAAAGATTGTCCAGATATACGAAATACCAAAGTATTTAATATGGTTGATGAATTAAAAAAATTTGGAGTAAATATTGATATTTATGATCCTTTGGCATGCAAAAATGAAGTCAAATCACATGGATATGAAATGATAACAGATCCAGTAAAACTAAATAAAAAGTATGATTCTATGATAGTTGCTGTAGGCCATAAAAAATTTGAAAAATATGTTAAGAATAATTGCCAAAAATTAACAGATTCAGCACAAATAGTAATAGATGTTGATGGCATTGTTGATAATCCTACATGGAAATTATAGTGTTAAACACATAGTTAAATAAATTGTAATGAAGATATGGATATTACAAACAGGTGAGCCATTACATATAAATAATGTGAACTTACGCCCAATGCGGGCTATGAATTTAAGTAATAAATTAGTTGATAAAGGCCATCAAGTAGTTTTAATAAGCTCTGCATTTAATCATCAAGAAAAAAAACATTTAGCAACCAAATATACAATTCATAAAATTAATAATAATTTAGAAATACGCTTAATACCAAGTTGTGGTTATAAAAAACATGTTGGATTTAAAAGATTATTAGATCATTTTCAATTAGCTTGGAATTTAAATAAAATTTTAACAAAAGAAAAATCTGTTCCAGATATTGCTTTTATTGGCTATCCTCCAATTGAAGTAGCATTTGTTTTTAATAATTGGTTAAAAGCTAAGAAAATTCCATCAATGCTTGATGTTAAGGATTTATGGCCATCAGTTTTTATTGAAAAGCTAAATAAATTTTTGCAGCCATTTGCAAGAATAATTTTATCCCCTTATTTTTATTTAGCGAAACGAACTATCAATGAAGTTGATGCTATATCTACT
>CAKMYR010000228.1:855-1758 GCA_929200175.1 uncultured Gammaproteobacteria bacterium | reverse complement strand
GCGTAAATTAATTACTATTCCTTTCGAACCAACAAGCCAAGAATTAAACTTATACAATGATGTTTCTAATTATATAAAACGCAAAGATGCTTATGCTTTCCCCGAAGCTTAATGGCTTAATTAGCTATATTTCTTCTATTTTTTTTGTATTCCAAAATGCATTAAATGCAATTTTTAAGCAAAACCACCATGCATAAATAGAATATATGCTACTACTTTCATCATCATTTAAAAGACCGTGTGATAAATTATTTTTTACATTATAGCCAAATGAACTACAGAATAATGCCTCTATCTCAAAGGCGACATCATGTTCAAAAATCATAGCAAATTCTTTATATTTAATTAAAGTATTTAAACCATTTTCAGTTTCTATGCCATTTTTATCTTTATTTATAGTGTTAACTCCAGATTGTTTTAAATGGTATCTTACTAATGTTTCAATTTGAGGTGTTAAAATATATAATGCACTTGTAAAATCATTATTATAACCATGAAATAACCCTTTGGCAAAATTATTTTTATAACCCTTTGGAATAATAGGTGAATGTTTAGTGATATTTTCAAAATAGTCTATAGTTAAACCATGCTCTAGGCGTATAACTTCTAATGCTGGTAATATGTGAGCATGTACTTTAAAAGAAATATTAAGGTTATAACGACTTATTATGTGCCCTAAGATAGCTTTTTCATTTTTTTCATTGTCTTTACTATCACCATTATATTCTATAGCTGGTATTTTTGCAACAAGACGACCGTCTTTTGATATTATATTGCAACTAAATATAGCCTGTAATGGATGATCAGCTAAAAACTTTTCTGTATACTTTTTTATTAAATCTTTTTTTTCATATGGATAAGTATTTAAAAAAATTATCAAAGCATCATCAATGGATTTATTAC
>CAKMYR010000228.1:0-845 GCA_929200175.1 uncultured Gammaproteobacteria bacterium | reverse complement strand
ATTTATTACTTACAACATCTTTAGAACATTTAATTAATTTTGTAACATTAATATTATCAGTTTTGATTTGAAGCATCTCATTTAAAGATGCTTGATTTGCCTTTATGATTTTATTTTTTAGTATATGTATTTTTTTATCAACTTGATAAATTTCTCTAAATTTATTAGGAATAGTTAAATACTTTTTTAATGCCTTTTCATAAAAAATAGCAGATGAAATATTACACGTATTTGTTGGAATTTGACTATATTCTGCTTTAGTTTGTAAAATTTCAGCTATAATTACCGTTATTTCTGCATGTTTTTTATTGTTTTTTAGTTTTTTATATAAATTTGCAATTCGCTCAAAATAATGTAAAGCATGTTGTAAAGATCCATCTTCCTTAAAGTGAAATGCTAATTCTTCAAGCTTTTTAATAATTTGTGTTGTGTCTGCTAGTTTATACTTAACTAATAGTTCAGATATATAAATAGCATAATAATAATCCTGTTGTTTTGCTTGCTCCAATTTTTTTATGAGACTGGTTTTAATAAGATCTAACTTTTGTTCTGAAGTTTTTTTTAACTGTTTGCATAACTGTATGGCTCTATCCCAACAATCACCAACATCTTTATAAATATTATCTACTGTTATTTCAATTGCAATGTAGCAATCTATAGCTATTAAAGCAATTTCCCTATCTTTTTTAGGCAATTTTAACCATAAAATATCTGCAATTCTAGCTTTAAGTTTTTTATCATCAATATTTGGTAATATTTCTTTAAGGAACAGTAAATCATCTAGATTAATATTATCTGGTATAGTAGAAGTTTTACCATTATCTCTTTCAATCATAGTCTTAAAT
>CAKMYR010000227.1 GCA_929200175.1 uncultured Gammaproteobacteria bacterium | reverse complement strand
CAGCATAGCCAACTAACCATAAAGGCAAAGGCCAAGTATTGTTAAAAAACTCTATAGATAATTCTTGAGTGTAAGGTATTAAAACATCTTTAGAACAAAGTGCTTCAAATGCGCTTGCACTATCTTGTGGTGAAACTCTATAATAAACTCCACTAAAATATATATTAAGTAAAGATTTTTTAAAATCTTCTGTATCCTCTAGTAATTTATCCCAAGGTAAGTTATTGATTTTATCTATACTACAATTATCTTTAAAGATTGATAATCGATGAATACCAAGATATTCTGAAAAATGTGTAGTTATTTTAAAAAATAATAGATCATGCTTACCGATAGTATCCGTATTTATATTTTCAAATGTCTTTGTATCTTGTCTATATTTTAAAGGAGGTTGGTAATCGTCTAACTGAAATTTATATTCTAAAAAAGATTTAAATAATGCCCATTTATACGCTATAGTTAACGATTTTTTATATGGGTATAACGGAAATAATTGCTTTAAATCTATTTCAAGTTCGTTAAATATTTTTTGTTCCTCAGATGTTAAATTAAATTGCTTACAAATATCTACAATACTTTTTTTTATAGCAGTAGCTGTTATTGCCATGCATGGCATTGGATATTCCTCAGGATATTTATTAACTAATAATTTTATATGCTCTGCTTCTTCTAATGACATTGTTTTCATTCTATCAGCAAAATAATGATCATTACTGTAATCATTAGTTATAGTACCTGATAGTAATTTTATTTTAGGTACATCTGGGATTTGATTTGTTTTTAAGATAGAAATATCATCGTGATTTTTAAATATTAAATAATCATCAGCTAATATTTTCTTTGTTGGGTTAATGTTATCTAATTCATTAATAGTTTTTCGATATGTTTTTACCGCACCATTATATTTAGGATTACTTATTGTATCATTATAATTACTTATTCTTGTTATGCTTTTCATAATACTCGCTCATTATTTTTTTATTAAAGCAAATAATATAGCATTCTGTTATATATCACAACTAATTAATAACTTTATTAAAAATTTAAGCTAGTGCTTTGGTGTTTAATAACCATAAAGAATAAATATACAAAAGCAAAGACAAATTAAAATTTATGTTGAAGCTTTGTAAGCATTTTTAACATTTAATTATTATTAGAAATACAGTAAATACTTTTATACAATTCAGCTATTGCCATAACATTAAATAAAGTTACAATAAAGTCAAAACCATTGTATTTAAAGAGTTTTATGGATATTCATGAAATTATCTGTAGCATTGTATGACTCTGAAATTTTAAACAATAAAGATATCTTTTTACTTTGAGAAATTACAGAGACAAATTTTGAATCATTACTAAAATTAACATTATCAAAAATAATGCATATCTATAGAAGTTTTAAGTTGCCAGCGATCATTAATTAATGTCCACAATTGTAATGTATTTAAAATAGAAGATGTTACAATATATTTATTATCTGGGCTAAATTTTGCACTAATTATACCAGGTAATTCTATTTCTTGATATGCGTTATCAGTAGTAATGTTCCAAATTATTAGTAGGTGACAATCAACTATTGTTAGAACTTTGTGATTGTCGGGGCTAAAATAAGATTCACTTACCTCCCCTGGAAATACACTTTTTTTAGTCCATGTATTATATTCATTTTCTAAAATAATATTAACTTTATTTCTAAAATTTATATGTGCTAGTTTTTTATCTTGGCTGTAGGATATTACATTGCTATCATCTTTATATAGATTAAAATTATAAAAT
>CAKMYR010000226.1 GCA_929200175.1 uncultured Gammaproteobacteria bacterium | reverse complement strand
AGCTAAGCAATATGTTTTATTAACAAAAAATGGCTTTAAATCTAGTCCACTTTTATTAGAAGTTTAACATGAATATATTTATAATTAGTGGTGCTGGCATGATAGGTTTTTGGCACTATAATTTATGTCAGTACGCACCTTAACTTTATCAAAAAACTTAACTATACTATTAATAATATACATAATTTCATCTTGTTTAAGGTAAAAATGTAAGGGCAAGCAAATACCTTGGTTATATAGCTTTTCTGTTATGGGTATTTTATAATTACAATATTGTTTTAATTTTGGTTGTAAATGCATAGGATAGAAAAACGATCTCGTTTGAATACCATTATTTTCTAAAAACTTCATTAGCTCGATTTTATATCTAGTTTTAATAAAAAACCTAAAAGGAACAAAAGTAGAATCTTTTTCAATAGAGATAAATTTTAAATCTCCAATATCAGCAAGCCCAATTTTAAATGCTTCATAGTTTTTAAGTTTTTGATTTAGTATATTTTGGAATTTGTTTACTTGTGCAAAACCAACAGCTGCTTGCATATCAGTTACCCTAAAATTCATACCTAATTCTTGGTGAATAAAAGTTCCACTATGAAAACGACCTTGGTTTCTTAATAATTTTAATTTTTTGTATAATGTTTCATTTTGTGTTAAAACAACAGCACCTTCTCCCATGGTGATTGTTTTATCAGCAAAAAATGATATCATAGAAATATCACCAAATGTACCAACATGATTTTTCTTATATGTAACACCATAACCTTGTGCAGCATCTTCAATTATTTTTAAATTATATTTATCTGCTAACTCAATAATATTCGACATATTTGCAGAATGGCCATAAATATGCACAGGCATTATTGCTGACGTTTTATTAGTAATAAGAGATTCTAATTTAAGAACATCAATATTAAAAGTATTTTCATCTACATCAGCAAAAACTGGTTTTAACCCTGCAAATATTGCAGCAGTTGCTGATGCATAAAAAGTAAAACTTGGGATTATTATCTCACTATCTTTAGGTAAATCTAAAGCAAGTAAAGCTAAAAATAACCCAAGTGTTCCATTTGGTGCTAAAACAGCATATTTTGATTTCGTAAATGTTTTTATATAGTCTATAAACTTTTCAGAATAAGGACCTTCTGTTAGCCATTTTTGTTCAACTGATGTTTTTAGTAATTCTAATTCAGAGACACTAATATAAGGCATTACCTGTGTAATTTTATGCATTACTTCTCCAATTTTTCTGGTGTCATATCTCTATCTGAAAGAATAGGATTTGCTGTTGGCCAAACAATTGATATTTCGGGATCATTCCAAGGCAAAGTAAATTGACTATCTGCATCAAGATAGTCGCCATCGTAGGCTAACTTATAATGATAAACAGCATTATCACTAGTTACACAGTAAGCATTTCCCATATTAGGCGGTATAAGAATAAGCTTTTGGTTATTTTTATTTATAATAAATTTTTCCCATTGTAAATATGTTATGGAGTTTTTGCGACAATCAACAACAACTTGTTCTATTGCACCATAAACTGAAGTTACCAGCTTCCAAGATTTTTCATCGCCATGTATACCTCTAAGCACATTTTTAGCAGATTCTGAAAATTTATCATGTTTAAAAAATAATTCATTGGGCAATAATTTATTTATTTCATCTTTTAAAAAAGAAGTCCAAATCGTGCCTCTTAAATCCTTAGATACAGAAGGTGTTATAATAAAAACACCTTTTATATGTTTTGATTCTTCTATATTAAAATTAAAACTCATATTTA
>CAKMYR010000225.1 GCA_929200175.1 uncultured Gammaproteobacteria bacterium | reverse complement strand
CCCCTAGCCGAACAACAACGCATTGTAGCTAAAGTAGATGAGTTAATGGCAATTTGTGATAATTTAAAACAAGCACTTGCTGAATCTCAACAACTGCAATTAAATTTAGCAGATGCCACTGTTGAGCATATTTTTTAATAATAATTAAATAAAGTTTCATGCCTAACTTTGTTAGGCTGGTTCTGTTGCACTAAGAACATTTTCAACTATATTTTTTAGAAATATAAGATAAGCATTTGCTTGCTCTATAATATTTTTAGTTCTATCAATTAACGAACTATCTTCACTCCCTAGTTCTTTTATAATTTTATTGTACTTTTTACCTTTTCTATGAGCTGTACCTGAAGATCTAAGTTCTTGAAGATTTCTTAAAAAAGTAACATATCGTTTATAGTCTTTAACTTTTAAAACTATAAAAGCTTGTTCTAGCAAATTAATGCTCCCGTTAATATTAGGTTGTGCATCACTAGTAATGATTTTTTTTAATTGTTTTTCATTAATAGAATCAATTAATATTTTAGTAAGAGCTAAAATTATTTCATCAAAATCAAGCTGTTCTTCTGTAGCTGGAATTCTAATAATCGTTAAACAATGCGAATCTTTTTCTTTTAATTGCAATAATAATTGAAAATCTAAACAGTCATTGCAAGCTTGCATAAGCAAATTATAATTTTTAATAAAAAGATGGTCGGGTTGCTCGGATTCATTAAATTTACAACCAAGCTGACTTGCTAAAAATGTTTCGCTCATATTACCATTGGGAGCTATATTATGACTTCTCCAATGTAGTTGTTCTTCATAGCAGGGTAAATCTCTCCCTAAATCACCTAACCAAACACAGACTTTATCTTTATGTAGGTTATCTATTATTAATCCCCAGCTAGGACCTCTTAGAGATCTATCTTCAACTGTAAATTTACTAGACTGGTTATAATATTTCTCTAAAACAGTTTTTTTAAAACATACGGGGGTCAAATAGTCAGCAGGTTTTCCTAATAAATTATAATTGCAAGAAGCTTCTATTTTATTGCCATTATCATCAACTCCAATAATAAAATCTGCATATTTTTTTGTTTTTTCTGGCATTTTATCGAAAGGCTTAATTAGTTTTTTGCCACGTAATGTACTAAAGCTCTTATAATTAGTTTGTGGGGCATTTTCTCCAGAGACAATACATAGACTCCAACAATGCAATTCATTACTTTTTTGTTTGCTATCTTGCTTAGATGATAAATTAAGCTCTTCAAGTGATAACAATGAAAATTCTTTATAATCAAATTGAATAGACAAATGCATTTTTTTTGCTGTTAAAAATTCACGTATCTCTTGTAACCTAATACTAATTTTATTTTCTTCAATAATAGCAACTACTTCAGTATCATCGGAATCGTTTATTTTTAGATATTTGTTTGTTTTTGTATCATGATATAAGTTATGAAATAAGCGAAATTCTTCGTTTATTTCTTTATGACTAGGGTGTATCTCATTAAAATTACGGTCAATAATAAATGGCTCTATGCCGTTATCATTACCATAATGGTAATATTTTGGAGTGTCTTTATCATTGTCATAGTATGGATGACCACTTCCTGGAAGAAAATCCCAACTAGAATTACTAATAATAGTTTCTACTTTAGAATTTGGAATTAAAGCACAATAAATTCCACGATTATGATTGCTTTCTTCTTCACTTGAATAATAAACGGTAAGCATATCTGTAGTAGATAATTTTTTATTGATAAGTTGTTCTAAGTTTTCCTGCTGCTGAAGGCGAGCTCTTTCTTCATCTGTAGCCATGTTAATAAACTCCTATT
>CAKMYR010000224.1 GCA_929200175.1 uncultured Gammaproteobacteria bacterium | reverse complement strand
CCGCCCATATGAATGGCGGTATTCCGCAAGCTGATATCGATAAACTACAAGACTACTGGCAATTAATGCCTGCTGTTAAAAAGCTATTATTTAGCGAGCATGCCAACGCTGGTTATTATCAATTACAGCAAGATGAAACTAATATAGCTACTACTATTAGTAACAGTAAAGAATTTTTAGCAATAAAACAGCAACTTATTTCTGCCTTAACTAACTGGAAACAAGCTAATTTTGATAAACTATATAATTTTACTGAGCATCCTAAACTATTAATTAATGATATCTCCGAAGATTTGCTTAATACTTTTAAAAACCAACCATTAATTTATGAATATGCAGTGTATCAATATTTAATGGATTTATGGCTAGCAACCATGCAAGACGATTGCTATTTAATAGCAGCAGATGGCTGGCAAGCTAATATTGAAAAGATAGAAGAAGAAAATAAAAAAGGTGAGAAAGTTTACAAAGGCTGGGTTTGTGAGTTATTACCACAATCAATAGTAACTAAGCATTATTTTTGTCAGAGAATGCTCGATTTAGAAAGCCTAAATTGTAAATTGGATAAACTAATTGCAACTAAGCAGGAACTAGAAGAAGAGCATAATAACGACGATGGCATTTTTGCTGATTTTGATAAAATCAATAAAACTACAGTTAATAAAGAATTAAAACGTCTTAGTAAACTTGCAGATTACCAGCAAGAAATAACTATTTTACAACAATGGTTAGATTTTACTATAAAAGAAGCTGAATTAAAAAAACAAATTAAACAGCAAAATGCAGAATTAGATACCTCCTTAAAACGAAAATATCCACAGTTAACTGTTGATGAAATTAAGCGGTTGGTAATAAACGACAAATGGCTTGCAGATTTAGATGCTAATATAGAAACTGCTATTAATCGTATCGCTGAAGATTTAGCAACTCGAGTTAATGAATTGCATAATCGTTACGCTGAACCATTACCACAATTAGAAGCTCAAGTTAGCAAACTTAGCCAACAAGTAACTGCCCATTTACAACAAATGGGGGTTGTATGGAATTAACCGCAGGCTATAAACAAACCGAACTTGGAGTTATTCCTGAAGATTGGGAGGTTAGGCAATTAGGAGACTTAGTAGTTATTAATAGTGGTGAAAGCCCATCAAAAGTTAAATTTAATCAAAATGGCATTCCTTATTTTAAAGTAGATCAATTAAATATAGGTTTAAATTATATATCATCAACACCATATTTTGTTACTAATACAAAAAAAATAGTAGCCGGGAGTATTATTTTTCCTAAAAGAGGAGCAGCAATTTTTACAAATAAAATTAGAATATTAAAACTAAATTCCTTTATGGATACAAATTTAATGACGTTAACTTGTAGTGCAAAACTAAATGAATTTTATCTGTATAGTGTATTAAGCTATTTTAATATTTCTTCTTTAGCTGATACCACATCTATTCCTCAAATAAATAATAAACATATAATACCTTATTTAATAAGATACCCTTCTTTACAAGAACAAACCGCCATCGCCAAAGTGCTAACCGATGTAGATGATTTACTTGAGAGTTTAGACAAATTAATAGCTAAAAAGCGTGATATCAAGCAAGCAACTATGCAACAGTTGCTAACAGGTAAAACTCGTCTGCCGTCGTTTGCTAACAATCAAGGCTATAAACAAACCGAACTTGGAGTTATTCCTGAAGATTGGGAGGTTAGAGAGTTAGGAGGTTTAGTAAGTTTTTATAAAGGTTCAGGGTTACCAAAAAAAGTTTTAACCAAAAACGGAAGTTTTTCATGTATACATTATGGAGAATTATTT
>CAKMYR010000223.1 GCA_929200175.1 uncultured Gammaproteobacteria bacterium | reverse complement strand
GTAATCTTTAAAAATTAGAAGTTTGTTAGTTTATATTTGAGTTGCTATAATTAAAATCATTTTTACATAGCTCAAAACATTTTGTTAGTTGATTAGTTTTTATTTCCCCATTTTGAGATTGGTAATCTTCGGTTGTATAACTAACAATTAAATTAGTAGTAGCTCGGCTTAATGCCACGTACAAAAGAAACAAATCATCTTCTTTTATATGCCAATAATTATCCATGGTAGCCTGTGGAATAAATACTGTATTAAATTCTAAACCTTTAACCTTATGTATAGTGCTTATTAGTACATCATATTTCAAATTATTTGTTACTTTTAATGCATCATAAGGGGCAATATAACAATTAACCCCGGCTTGTTGTAAATACTGATAATATTGTTCACATTCATCATTACGTCTTAGCAAAATTGCAATATTAGTATCACCTAATGCAATTTTTTGTTTTATTATTGCTGTATTCTGGTTAAGCTCATCTTCAAGATTATTATATTTGATTAACAATGTTGTATCGCTTTCAGCTTGTATATCAGTAGTTTGTATAACTGGCATTCGTGGCCAATGTTGCCTTTGATAGCTATTTAATATATTAACTATATTGTGGTTAGAGCGATGATTTTGTTTTAATTGATGTTTTATATAATCTTTAGTATTTTCAATAAGCAATCTATTACTTGCATTACGAAAACCATAAATTAATTGTTTAGAATCACCAACAACTAGCAAATGAGTATTTTCATGGCAAAGTTGATGAATTATTTGCCATTGTATGGCGGATAAATCTTGTACTTCATCTATTTGAATAAAATCTTTAGTTATTGCTTGGTTAGTTATTTCTTCTAAACCTAAAGATAATACTTTATCAAACTTAGAAAAATCATTACTTTTAAAATTATTAATAAAATCTTGTAAAAATGCTTTACGGTTATCGTCTTCAATAGTTGTAATACTATCTTTAATAATTTCTAGACAAAAACTATGAAAAGTACCAACAAATGGCTGCTGAATACCAAGAACTTTATATGTTTGTTGTTGCAGTTTTGTAGCTGCTTTGTTAGTAAAAGTTAAGCAGATTATTTGTTCTTTGTTATAGTTATCTATAGAAGATTTCATCCGCTCAGTAAGTATGGCAGTTTTACCGGAACCAGCTGGAGATTGTAAAAAATGCTTACCTGTTGTTAACTCAATTATTTGCTGTTGCTCATTGGTGAAGTCAATCTCTGTATTGGTATTTGTTTCTGCTTCGGCGAGTTGTTGTTGTGAATTTTTATTAACAACTATTTGTGGTTTTGGGATATATTCATTTTGCTGGATATCATTAGTATGAGATTCTTTTTTAGGTAAATTGCTCTCACAAAAAAATATCTCTTTTTTCTTGATATCTGCATCGTAAATATCTGATAACAAAAAATTTACTAATGTAGTAGCATTTTCAAAAAGTTGATATGCTGTATCTTTTTCATCAAATTTATCATCTATCTCATTATTATGAGACCCATCGTTACCGTCAGCTTGCAGATTTTTTACCGCTTTATTAAGTCTAGCATATGACTCCAAGTAATATTGTTGAAAATCTTGCCTTAAATCACTTAGTTTTATTGAAGTTAAATATTTTTTTTCATAGCCTTTTGTTAATAAAACTGCCCTTAAAAAACCTTCTAAAAAACTACGCAATTTATTAGGAATTGAGCAATAATGTCCATCTATATACAGCTTCTCTGCTTTATATAGATATCTAAATAAATCTCCATTATATTCTTTTAGTGCTATAAAATTAGACTGCTCACACATTTCACATCCCTATAATTAAATATATAAACTAA
>CAKMYR010000222.1 GCA_929200175.1 uncultured Gammaproteobacteria bacterium | reverse complement strand
CTACACCAACAATTAATGCTCTTTTATTTTTCAAAAACATTTAAATCTCCTTTTTTAATAATTTCAAATTAATAAACATATATTTTTTAAATTATATAAATTTGTTTTATTATTTTATCTAAAGTAAAGAAGTTTAATATTATAAATATAATTTGATTGTAAAAAATAATAAGCTAAAATACTAGCATTTGTTAAAATAATATTTTTAATCAAATTAAATTGATAATTCATCACTTCTTTTTAAATTATTTAGACTATTCTCTTAATTAGATTATTTAACATGGTTAAAACTAAATATTATTTTTTGTTAACTTTGTTGCTTATAACTTTGGATCAAAGCTCAAAGCTATTAATTTACAATAATCTTGAATTAAATCAATCAATTGTAGTTATTAATAACTTTTTTAGTATTACTCATTTAAATAATTATGGAGCTGCTTTTAGTTTTTTATCTAATCAAGGTGGCTGGCAAAGATACTTTTTAACTTTTATTTCATTAATCGCTAGTATTGTAATTATTATTTGGATTAATAAAGTAAGAGATAAAAAAACAATAGCATTTTCTTTATCTGTGCTATTAGCTGGAACAATTGGCAATTTAATTGATCGTTTTTATCTAGGATTTGTAATTGATTTTATTCATTTATATTATGATGAATTTTATTTTCCAGTTTTTAACTTTGCCGATATTTTTATTAGTATTGGTGTTTTATTATTAATTATTTTTGATTTAAGAAAATGAGTGATTGTTTAGTTATTGGTGGCGGCATTATTGGCATGATGAGTGCACGCATGCTAGCTATGATTGGTATGGAGGTAACATTATTAGAGCGGATAAAATGTGGCCGTGAATCTTCTTGGGCTAGTGGCGGAATAATTAGTCCTTTATATCCCTGGAAATATGATGATATGACTAATAAACTTAGTTTTGAATCTCAAAAATATTACAAAACTTTATGCGCTGATTTAAATGCCTCTAGTGGAATTGATATTCAATATAAAAAAATTGGCCTTTTGATGATGGATGAATTTGAAACTTTGAAAGCAAAAGCTTGGATTAAAAAACATAAAATAACTTATGATAAACATGCAAAAGGTGCTTTATTTAAAAATGTTGCAAATCTTAAAAGCCCAAAACTTTTAGAAGCATTAAAAATAGATATTATAAATAAAGGCGTTAAAGTTATAGAAAATACACAAGTTAAAGGTTTAATTATTAAAGATAAAAAAGTTTTAGGAGTTAAAACTATAAAAGAAAAATTTTTTGCTGATAATATTGTTAATTGTTGTGGTGCTTGGAGCGGAGAATTATCACCATTAAAAGATAATATTTTTCCAATTAAAGGACAGATTATTCTAATTAATGCCGAAGATATAAATATTAAACATATTATTCTTAACAAAGGATGCTATATAATCCCCAGAATAAATAATAGAATATTAGTAGGCTCAACTATGGAAAATGTAGGATTTAATCGGATAAATGATAATAAAACTAAGCAAAATTTGTATAATTTTGCCGTACAACATTTGAATAGTTTAAAAAATGCTAAAATTGAAAATCATTGGTCAGGATTTAGACCTGCTAGTAAATCTGGTAAAATAATTATAAGAAGAGATGAAAAATATAATAATTTATTTATAAATACTGGACATTTTAGTAATGGAATTAATACAGCGCCTGCTAGTGCTAATCAAATTATAAAATTAATCAATGAGTAAAATAATTACATTTTTTATAATTCTATTTTTAGCATTTTATGCCAATGCTAAGTTAATTAAAGTTTCTAATTCTGGCAAATTATTAGAAAATAATTCTTCACAATGG
>CAKMYR010000221.1 GCA_929200175.1 uncultured Gammaproteobacteria bacterium | reverse complement strand
GATAGTCCCAAAGCGGCTAATGAGTTTGGAAAGATGTCAGCAATGGCTCTGATTAAAGAATTAAGTTAAATATTCAAAGCCAAATTAGATTTAAATCATATTTAACTTTTTTTGCCAAAAATATAAAATATTAGATAAAAATCTAAACTTTATCTTAAAAATGGAGTGCATTTAGCTATTTTGTACAAGATTTATTTTTAATGGAAATATGTCCTTATAATAACGATTAAGCATAATAAATTTAACAAATAAGGGGGGTAACTTATGTACACGAAATTATCAAAGATTATACTCGTATGGTCAATTGCTTTTTTTGCTTCATTGGTAGTATTTAATAATATCACTGACTATGGCTCCAATTATCAATTTGTTCAACATGTCTTAAAAATGGATACCACATTCCCTAATAACAATGGATTATGGAGAGCTATTGATTCACCATTTATTTATCATATTGCATATATTTTTATAATTGTTGTAGAAGCAATCGTCGCTGCTTTATGCTTGCTAGGTGGCGCACGTTTGTTAAAATCAATAAATGATTCTAAGCAATTTAACAAAGACAAAGGCGTTGCAGTGATTGGACTAACATTAGGTATTGTCTTGTGGTTCTTGGGTTTTATTACTATTGGCGGAGAATGGTTTTTGATGTGGCAATCCAAAATATGGAACGGACAACAAGCAGCTTTTCGTTTAGTAATGGTAATCGGTATTGTACTTTTATATCTAACTGCCACAGATAAAGAAACAGATGCCTAACAAAACACTCCAGCTGGCGGCTACGCCGCCGCTTGAGTTTGGCCTTTAGCTTGAAAAACAATAATCTTTAATATTATAGTATTAATTTTAATCATCGCTAGTAGTCATATTATGAAAAAAATTGATAGTAAATCTGCTAAAAACCTCTATCTTAATTTCAACTTTTGCAAACAACTCCTCTTTGTCTCACATCTTTGAAAACCTAATAAAACGCCTAACTAAATGTCGATAAGTATTTTTAGTTTTATAAGCATAATGCATACGTTGTATGATTTCTCGCATTTGTTAAATGATGGATTTATTTTCTGTTATCATAATTGCTAAATTAGACTTAAATCATGTTTAACTTTTTTGCCAAAAATATCAAATATTAGATAAAAATCTAAATTTATCTTAAAAATAGAGTGCATTTGGCTATTTTTACAGGATTTATTTTTAATATAAATAATATAAGGAAATATGTCCTTATAAATAATAGTTAAACACGATAACCAAAAGAGGAGAGAAGAATGAGAAATATACTGTTAATCGGTGCAATTTTAATTCTATATGGTTGTGGAACGGCTAGAACCCTAGTTCTAGAACCTGTTAAAACGAGCGACAAATACACTCATATCCAACTCATTGCTGATAACCCAAATGTAGAGGTGCCTGATGATGTAATTGAGAAAATAGAGTCTGTGATAAAAAAAGGTTTATATGAAAAAGGTCCTTTTTCAGAAGGCACTGATTTGAAAATACATTACACCTTCATAGCCCATGATAAAGGAAATCAATTTGCGAGATGGTTTTGGGGTGGGATAGGAAATGCTGGCGAAGGATCGATGACAGTAAATGTTAAGTACGTAAATAGCAAAGGCGAGGAATTGGCTAAAACTCAAGTAGAAGGTCGAATTGGGAGTGGCTTTTTTGGCGGCTCGATTGATGAAGCTATTACCAAGGCTGGCGAGGATATTATTGAGTTCACGATTAATAACTTCGCACCATAGATTTTTTTTTAACAAGACTATCCAGGAGACCGTTTACAGCGATGCTTAAGAGAGGCGTTAGCATTCAATGTAGAGGATAAATTATGACT
>CAKMYR010000220.1 GCA_929200175.1 uncultured Gammaproteobacteria bacterium | reverse complement strand
TTAGTTTATATATTTAATTATAGGGATGTGAAATGTGTGAGCAGTCTAATTTTATCGCTTTAAAAGAATATAATCCAAATTTATTTGAATATCTTTATGAAGCTGAAGAACTGTATGTAGATAGGCATTATAGCTCAATTCCTAATAAATTACGTATCTTTTTAGAAGGTTTTTTTGAAGATGTATTTCGTGATGTCTGGGAAAGTGAGAATTTACATGAATATAGCCTTAGAAAATTACATAAAAAACTTCAGAAAGAGATAGGAAAAGATAAAAACATTAATATTGCAATAAATAAACTTAAATCTAAAGGTGATATTGAATCTCATTTTAAAAAGGAAAAAAAGGAAGTATTAGAAAACAAAGTAGTTACATTATTTAATTATGCTACAACATTAGTAACTTTTTTATTGCATGAAATTTACAATATAGATATAGATCATATAGTTTTTACTAAGGAAAAGCTACCAAAAACTAATAATACCCAGCAAACCGAAGACATTCAAAAACCACAAATAGTTGTTAATAAAAATTCACAACAACAACTCGCCAAAGCAGAAACAAATACCAATACAGAGCTTAATTTCACTGTTGAGCAACAGCAAATCATCGAGTTAACAACAGGTAAACATTTTTTACAAGCTCCAGCTGGTTCCGGTAAAACTGCCATACTTACTGAGCGTGTGAAATTGGCTATAGATAACTATGATGAAAGACAAATAATATGCTTAAGCCCTAGTAAAGCAATGGCTATAGAATTACAACTACAGATAAAGAAAGTTATTGGTACACAACAACCATTCATTGGAACCATTCATAGCTTTTGCTTAAAAATTATTAAAGATAGTACCTCAATTATTGAAGACGATAAACGTAAAACAAACTTACAAGATTTTATTGATAATTTTAAAAATAATGATTCTTCTAAGTTTGATAAAGTCTTATCTTTAGGTTTAGAAGAAATAAGTAATCAAAAAATAACCATAGATTTTATTCAAATAGATGAAGCACAAGATTTATCTGAGATACAATGGCAAATAATTCATCAACTTTGCCATGAAAATACTCATTTGCTCGTTGTAGGTGATGATCCTAAACAATCAATTTATGGTTTTCGTAATGCAGATAATAGATTGCTTGTTGAAAATACTAAAAATTATACTGTGCATAAATTAATACAAAACAACAATTATAACAATTACAACCAAAATATAATTAAACTATTAAATGGCTACCAAAAACAACATTGGCCACAAACGGCAGTTATACAAACTACTGATATACAAGCTGAAAACAATACAACTTCTTTAGTTAAATATACTAATTTTGATGAAGAACTTAACAATAATGTAGCAAAAATAGAACAAAAAATCGCATCAAATGATACTAATATTGCAATTTTATTAAGACGTAATGAAGATTGTGAAAAATATTATCAACAGTTACAAACAGTTGGAATTAAATGTTATTACCCTAATAGTACTGAAGAAAATCCTGAATATGATGTAATAGTATCCACCATACATTATGCTAAAAGCTTAAAATTTGATACTGTATTTATTCCACAAGCTACTAGAAAAAACTATTGGCGTACTTCTGGAGGAGAAGACTTACAATTATTATATGTAGCATTAAGTCGAGCTACTACTAATTTAATTGTTAGTTATACAACTGAAGAGTACCAAGCTTGGGATGGAACAACAAAAACTAATCAACTAACGCCATTTCTTGAACCATGTAAAAATGAATTTAATGATGCGAGTTGTTAGTGTGTTCTATATTTGGGTAACAACTCAAATATAAACTAACAAACTTCTAATTTTTAAAGATTACTGTCAGATCGG
>CAKMYR010000219.1 GCA_929200175.1 uncultured Gammaproteobacteria bacterium | reverse complement strand
TTGGCAGCGTTATGTTTAAAAAATATACAACTATCAGGAATATGGATAAATTATAAAGAAAAATTAAAAGAGTTATGTAGTAGAGCAAGTATGTTTAAGACCGACTTAATGGAAAATTTTATGAAAATACCTAAGATACTCCAGTATACTTTAAGCGTCAGATAAATTTAATCTTTAGGAGAAAAACTATGGCTAATATTAAAGTTATTGGTGCAACGTATGGTAGTAAAGCTCACGCTATTGATGTGACAAGTATTGTGCAAAAATATGCTGATCAAGGGGCAGTTTCGATAACTGCGGATAATGACACGTTTCTTGACCCTGCACCAGGAGATACCAAACACTGTATGATCGCCTTGGAAAAAGGAGGGAAGTTTTATGGAGCAGCTATGGAGGAACATCAAGGTGTTTTATTAAATGGTCCGTCTAATTTTTATTTTTGGGAACCAAATGTTAGACAGCCAGCACCTCAAAAAGGTGAAATTGAAGTTATTGTTGCAATATACGGTGCCATTTTTTATGACAATTTTGGACCGGAAGCATTGGATTGTCAGCCTTATTCGTATGATGTAACCAAAAGAGTTTATGAGTTACTTCAATCTGGATCACACAGCTTCAATGCCGATAATAAAACGATGCAAGTTGATCCTGATACAGGTCATACTAAACATTTTGGAGGACTTTTTAGATACAAGAGTACTGGTCAAATTCACGCTGTAGCACTTGAAGAAGGTCAAGAGGTTAGTCTTTAAGAAAATAAACCCTAACTAAAATCAGAAATAATAGAAGGTAGACTACTTTTACTATAACTTTTTCTTATTTTTTCTGCCTCTAGTTTTTTAAAAAATGGTTTTACAATAAATTTAGATAAATACTTTCATCAAAAACATCATGTTTTTATTGTTTTTTTTATTGAAAACACTATTAAAAAGGCTAAAAAATATTTCATAACTTTCTGATATACTGTAGTTAGTAGCTTATGTTAAGCATGAATTAGCATAGAATTATCGTTATGAGCACAATAAAATTTAAAGAAGATTTCAACACCTTATTTATTGCAGATAAAAACCATATGCGCTCATTAGATGGATTAAGAGCGATTGCAATTATTTTGGTAGTTTTATTACATTTAGTTTTTTATGCTCAATATTTTTATCCCAATACAACACAAGCTTTTTTTGCTTTGCCTCTTTTTATTAAGTGGTTGGCAAAGGGTACTTTAGGTGTTGATATATTCTTTGTTTTGAGTGGTTTTCTGATTGGCAGTATACTACTTAAAGAGATTCAAAAAACACAAAGCATTAATTTATTCAACTTTTTTAAAAGGCGTTTTTTTAGACTCATGCCAGTCTATTTTTTATTCTTAGCGATTATGGTTGGTATCGCTCCTTTATTGGTAGATTTTTTAAATAAACACATCCCTTTGGAGTTTTTACATTTAGCAAATCAAGAATCAGTTTGGACAAATCTTTTATATATTAATAATTTTTTTGTTCGTGATGAAAATTTATTTGCAACTTTCCACGCTTGGTCGTTGGCAATAGAAGAGCAATTTTATTTTTTAACACCAATTATTCTTCTTGGATTATTTAGATTTGGCTTGCAAAACCACGCTAAAAAGATAGTATTTTTCTTAATCATAACATTTTTTGTATTACGCTTTATGGCTATTTTATCTGGCTCTGAATCAATTCTTGCCATAACTGGAAAGCCGATGAATCCAGCAATTAATGGGCTAAATATTTTAGTGTCTGAGATTAATTTTATTCAATTTTCAATGTTTTATAATTTTGTTTATGACAATCTTTATACTCGCTATATCGGCTTATTATTAGGTGTTGTTATTGCTTATTT
>CAKMYR010000218.1 GCA_929200175.1 uncultured Gammaproteobacteria bacterium | reverse complement strand
ATATAGAGTAGTTTCACATGGGAATGAGTAGAAGAAGAGAACAGGCTGTTCGACAAGCTTATATACAAGGTCAAGAATATTTAAAACGTTTATTTATAGAAAATAATTTTAATAAACCTTATAGAGAGTTATTTTATTTGCTAATTATTAAAATAGATTTAAATGGTATTATAATTCTATCTCAAGATCTAAAAGTACGGCTTACAGATCGATTTGATATTTCTATGGGTACGTTAACTCAAAGAATTGTATTTCTTATAGAAAAGGGTTTTTTTGTTTTAAATACTCCTACTTCACTTAGATTAAATGCTAATCAAGGTATGTTTTGCACCAGTAAAATAATTAATTTAATTCATAAAAGATAAAACTTAAATACAAATCCATATGAAGAATTAGCTAGGCGTAGGAATGAATAACAACTGCCCCATGCAGTTTTATTTATTCCTCGCAACATTGTTCGTGATGTGTCCTACAGATGTACATGTTCGGCGGGCAGTACCGTGATGTATCCTGCTAGTTAGATTTAAGATTTAATAGAATATGTGGGTTAACATATTTGTAAGTGCAGCTAAAATCTTTGATATTTTGCGATTGTGTACCGACAAATTGCCCTTAGTCTTCTTCATCTTCTATTATCTCTCCATAATCTTCTGGGTTGTCTCTGCACTCAAAACAAATATTATATTTTGCATTATCAGTTGTGAATTTTTCTTCACATAATAAACAAGTTTTAGTTAATGTTTTTTGTGATTTCATACCTAAAAAATCCTTTTAAAAATATGATTTGTTGTGTTATAATTTTCTGTAGGTAGTTTATAGAGTGGTTGGAATTTTTTCTTTCTCTGATTGTGTTCTTATGGGTATTAGCTTGTAAGACTATAGACACCTTTTATCCGTAATGCGTTGTTTTCCTGCGACAAATAAGGCACGTTAATCTACGTTCTACAATTTTTTCGTTTTTAGTATCATTCCTCTGCACTTTTTGTGTTATATATTTTAATTCATCTTTTATTTCTTTGTGTTTAGTAAAAAATGATCTTAAAGTAGGTTTCAAGTTTTTTCTTTTGAAACTGTAAGGGTAGCCTGATAGCTCCCTAGCTACATCTTTAGGATTAAAAACTTTACTAGCTAACTCTAATGCCTTTTCATATGTGCCAGTTGTAAAAAAATCATAATAAGTTGATTGAAAAACATTAGTAAATGCAAATAAAAACTTTTTGTAGTGAGGTTTAGTTATATCTACTGATACTTTATTTTGTATCAAATAATCAAATATTATACAAAAATCATTTATACAATTAGCTCTCCATCGTAATAAATTATTTTTCCTTGAGTATGGGCGATGTGTTATTGATTTCAATGGTAGTTTGGGTATATTAATCCTAATGATTTCAGTATTAATATAACCTTGAATATTTCTATCGCTTGTTTTTTGATATGGTATGTGTTTAGTAGTATCCATTGTACGCCTTAATAGTTTAAATTCTAATATATTTCTCAAGAAGATCTCTTCTTTCTGCTATATTTTGGTTTACATTATATTCATTGACCATATTTTCAATTTGTTTATATAAGATACCCGCTTGTAATAATACCTTTAATTGCTTTGTTAGGGTTATTTTAGTTATATTCAACTCCTTGCAAATATCACTTTTATAGTTTTTTGTTAGATAAATATGATCTGTTAAAGTTAAACGCCTGAGGAGTATTAATAAAGTGTGTAGTGTTGCCTGTGATAATTCAAGTGATGAATGACGTTGTATTAATCTGATTAGTTGATTCATAGTTTGTTACTGGTGTAATTTAAATTTATATGCTTTCTGTATTTTCATAAGGATATTATACTGGTTTTCTAGGG
>CAKMYR010000217.1 GCA_929200175.1 uncultured Gammaproteobacteria bacterium | reverse complement strand
ATATTAATTTTCTAATTGGTTCTGGTGCTTCTGTTGGTTTATTTCCTACTTTAAATGTAAATATTAAAGGAACTGATGGAAAAAATGAAACAATAGAAAGTTTATTTAAAGTTAAAAATAAGAATAACCAAGAATTATATTGTAAATATTTATTTGCTCATTATTATAATAGTTGCATTAAAGAAGTAATAGATTTTAATACTAAAAAACCAGAAGAAGAAAATGAAGTTACAAAAAATTACACACAATTTGTAGAAACTATTATAAAAATACTTAATCGTAAAAAACCTGATGATAATAAAGTATGTAATATTTTTACCACTAACTATGACGGCTGTTTTGAATATGCATTTGATGCTATTCTAAATCAAAAAACACATCAATTTATAGTAAATGATGGTTCTACAGGGTTTAGGCAACGATATTTTAATGTTAACAATTTTCATATTAATTCTTTCAGAACAGGTATTAATGAAAGTTATAATGTGCAAAACCCACAAATAAATATTATCCATTTACATGGAAGTTTATTCTGGCATAAAAAAAATAATAATGTTCTCGTAGATTATTCAAAAGAAAAACAACAAGAGATATTGAAAAATATCAACTCTTCTATAGGTGAAAATAATGATTTAAATACATTTTATGATTTAATAAAGAATGAAAAGGAGAAAACGGATAATTTAGAAAAATATGAATTTAATGGTGATATTGACACACTTAATAAATTCTATGAAAAATATCAAGAACTAGTTATAGTAAACCCAACAAATCAAAAATTCAGTGATACTTTAATTGAGCCTTATTATTATGAAATGCTTAGGCATTTATGTTTTGAGCTAGAAAAACCTAACAGCATATTAATAACATTTGGTTTTTCATTTGCAGATGAACACATACTAAATATGGTAAAGCGTAGTTTATCTAACCCAACATTACAAATGTTTGTTTGTTGCTATAATGATAAAGAGTATGAAACATTAAAAGAAATATTTAATTCATTCAATAATGTAGAATTTATTAGACATGTTAATAATCTCAATTTCACCAATTTTAATAAAGATTTTTTTATCTTTGAAAATAAAGAATCTACTAAAAAAGATGGGAAACAATAATAATGAGTATATGTGTAGGAGAAGTCATAGAAGTTAGAGGAACACGGGTAATAATCGAGGCATATAACAAGCATAATAAAGATATTTTATTTTATAAAGGTAAAAGATATCAAGGAATAGTGATAGGAAGTTATTTATTAATTAAAAGAGGGATGCAGGATATAGCATGTAAAATTGAAGGTGAATATCTTGATGAAAAAAAATGCAACCAAGAAAATGGTAAAATAACTTACCAAAGAAAAGTAACAGTAAAACCAATGGGTTATTTCACTGCTGAAGATGATAAATTTCATCAAGGTATTAAGTTTTTACCGATGCTAAAAGATTCAGCGTATTTAATTCATCAAGAGCGTTTAGAATCAATTTATGGTATAAAAACAAGTGATTTTGTTATAGGGAAAACAATTAAAGAAGACATACCAATAAATTTACCATGGGGAAAATTATTTGCTAGCCATATTGCTATATTTGGTAATACAGGTAGTGGTAAATCTAATACCTTAGCAAAAATTTATACCGAGCTATTTCAGAAAAAACAACAAGCAATTAAAAAAAGCAAGTTTATAGTTTTAGATCTGAATGGTGAATACACAGGTGAGCAATTTTTAGATAACGCAAATAAAAATATTATAGAGCTAAATACTAGAAATCAAGATAATACAGATCAAAATAAATTTAAGCTACCCGAAACAGAGTTTTGGGATGCAGAAATGCTAAGCATTTTATTCAAAGCCACACAAAATA
>CAKMYR010000216.1 GCA_929200175.1 uncultured Gammaproteobacteria bacterium | reverse complement strand
TCATCAAATGAATCTTTATGAGCAATAGCTAGAAATGTAGTTCCTAAAAAAGGATGCAAAGCTTGATTCATCTTTGCATGCAAGATTGCTAAATCTTCATCTTTAAATACTCCAACTGATGAAAAGGTAAATCGCAAAGAATAACCTAAGAAATATCGACAAACTAATTCTAATATTATTATAGGAAAATTATTCCACTCTCTTGTATCATTAGCTAAATATTTATAGTCTTTTTCTAGTATATCTAGCCATTTTTTTATGTTATCTTTTATTTCTATATTTTTTGGAGATCTCTCGCCTATCTTAATAGATAAATCTACCCATTTGGCTAAATAGATGGTAGATCTTATTGATACACTAACAAATACTTCTATAAATTCTTTCGTAATAAAAGTATTATACCAAGAGCTAATATCAGTAGTAGGTATATTATATTTTATAAATAAGTCTTTTATTTGTTGTTTTATCTCATTAATTTCTTGACTATATATTTGCTTATTTATATCTAATTTTGTGTTTACTTTTTGATAACTAATAATTGCCAGTAATAATTTTTTTATTAAGCAAGAAAACTCACTAGCAAAAGCAATACCCTCATCAGTTAAAAGAATGGTGTGAATTCCCTTGAAAAGAGGATCATCTATATTTTTATAATACATATCGATCCCTAAAGATAAAACTTCTATATGTTTTGTATAATTTTCAATAATTCTATAACGTTCAGAAAATATAGAAACTAAATCTAAAAAAGTATGTCTCACATCTGTATTGGTAATAAGCTTATCATAGTCTATACAGGATTTATCTAAATATAATTTCATAGTGGAAGCAATTACAGCCATCTGATTATTTTTATCTCCTTGACCTAATAAACTATTTTCCTTTTTATTAAACTTTGCTATTTCTGTAAATCTTGTTAGCATCTCTGTAAAATTAATATCATCAGGTTTTTTATCATTTGTAATATTGTCAATAAACATTTCATTGAGCAACCCAAAACAATCGCGCGATTTTTGCTCCATCAGTTGATCAATAATAATTAGTTTATTTGTATCATCGTTAATACTAGAATAACAAGCATACAATTGTACTTGAATAAAGTCTAACATTTTATCTTCTAATATATATCTTTCGTTACCAAGTCTCGTACCGTATTTATATGGTGTACTAGGGTTATATTTATTCCATATTGTTATTATTTTTTGTTTTATAGAAATTAAATCAATAATAGCTTCTTTTATTATATTTTCCTCTTCACTTGTTTGTATTTCTATTAGTTGGTCAATACGATGGCAAATTATCAATAATTCTTCGTAAGCTTCATCTAATTCAGGAGATATTGTACCACCCCCTAAATTTTTTTGTGGAAACGGTGGTTGATATATACAGGTTATGCGCTCCTCCTTCTCAAATGCATCATCTACAAGTCCAGTTCTTACTTTAAATGCATTAATCCTGTCAGGGGTGTTTTTTACCACTTTTCTACTAGATAGATCTGTATAGCTACTAAATTCTTGTGGGTTTTCTAGTGCAGTGTGTCTTTTTGACTTTTTTGACTTTTTTGACTTTTTTGACTTTTTAGACTTTGTAGAAACTTGTTGCGCACCTGAAGGGATAGTTGCTTGTAGCGTACTAGATGAATTTACTCGATTCAATGGTTCGCTCATATTTTACTCCTTTAATAATATGCTTACCTATGTGTTCAAACTTGAGAGGTATTTTACGATAAATGGTTTTTTAATAGTTGCCTTTCAATACTCTGTTAACTTTAGCGGATTATATCATATAAAAGTACAAATTGTATATATAAAAATGCGGGTTTTCAGCAAGTGATTATAAGTTTTTAGCCAAGGCAGTGTTTCG
>CAKMYR010000215.1 GCA_929200175.1 uncultured Gammaproteobacteria bacterium | reverse complement strand
TGGTTCATTTTTCTTACTCCTTATTTATTATTCTAATTAGTGTATAACGCTAAGCGCGTAATCAATATTTTAAAAAAAGAATATTGTCGGTAGAAAACATTTTTATTTATTTTTTACTAATCTTCTTTTTTTACTAGCCCAATAGCCAATTACTAATAAAACTAAAGGATAGAATAACTCTATACCAAATGTTCCCATAGTTATTAATACAAAGAAAATAGTAATGATGCCAAATATTCTTTTTTGTATTGTTTTCGATATTTTTATATAGGCCAATACAGCCATACCATACAAAATGAAAAAATTCTGACCAGCAAATCTTAATAAATCATTTACTTTTAAAAAATTAAAGTAATTTAAAAGAAGAATTATAGAGAAAAACAAGCATGCAAAGAAAAGCGCAGTCCTAGGTATTTTATTTTGACTCAAATACGAAACTGAAACAGGAAGCAAGCCTTCTCTGGCTGAAGAAAATACTAAGCGTGATGCTGCCCAAATTGCGCCTATAAGATTTGCCATAATTATGATAAATGATAATAAAGCTAATAACTTTCCAGATACACCTCCAAATACATGTTCTAATAAAGCTGAAAGAGGTGCTGTATTAAGCAAAGGATCATCGTTTGGAACAATTAACTGGATAGATATCACTAAAAGCAAATAAAGCGCTACAACAATAATAAAGCTTAGTGCTACAGAAATAGGATAGTCGCGCTTAGGATTTTTGTATTCTTCTATTGTAAAAGATAGCATTTCCCAGCCAGTAAAAGCAAAAAATACCATGCCTACCAGAGGCAATATGCTGCTTAAGTCAACGTCAATAATAGGCGTGATGCCTGCCCCGCTAAAACTATCAGTAAAAGTAATAGCAAGCACAGGAGTAGCTATAAGTGCTAATACTAAAATGATTGCAAAAAATTTCTGTATATTGCCAGATATCGATGCACCAAGATAATTGATAAAGAATGCTGTCCATATCATTAAAAAAGATACAATTAATGTGACAATTTCTAATATTTGAGAATTAACAGAGAACATAGTATTAAAATAATAACTTCCCGTTAAAGCTATTGCAGGAATCCCAAAGCCAAAGGTTCCTAATAATAAAACCTCTGTAGCACCTGCGGTATTTCTTGAAAATGTGTTTTGCATAAAACCTGCCACCCCTCCAGCAGTAGGATATTTTGCTCCCAGTACGGAAAATATCACAAGCAAGGGAATCACTAACACTGCACAAATTATCCAAACATAAATTGAAGATGCTCCAGCATCTATATACGCTAAACCTGGAAGTAGTAGAAGACCACTGCCAACTACAATAGTTATCCCTAGACCCACTGCTTGGGATATGTTTAGAGATTTTTTAAGATTATTGCCATCCATTTTTTTATCCTTGAACTCTAAAGTATAACACACAGGCAACTATATTCTATATCTGCTATAGATGAACGCAAGGAATAGAGTAGACTATATTCTTATTTATAATTTTTCTCTTTTGCTTGAAATAGATATTTTTACCTTTAATATTATTTGAATCTTAAAGATAATATTGTAGCCATTCTTTTTGTAACCATAACTACCAAGTTAAGGTTGAATTAGTATCATTATATGCTCCGCCACAACTTAAAGGAAAAGATTTTGAACTGTAGATATGTAGCGTATTGTTAGAGCGGTGTTTGTTATTTATTATTTTGGTTCATATATCTCCATCACCGAACCTTTAGGTGGCTCTGTGACAAATTCCTTAATAATAGGAATCACCTTTTTGCGAATTGATTCACCTCCTTTTTCTGCTTCTTCTTTAGATTTCCAAACCGAAAAAGAACCATAGGATGTTTCATCATCTGAAATTACATAGGTTGCACTCACAAACCCAGGTATAGTTACGGAATAGCGGTAAATTTCAT
>CAKMYR010000214.1:1416-1917 GCA_929200175.1 uncultured Gammaproteobacteria bacterium | reverse complement strand
CAGTTTACATATCACGATCAATGCACTGCACTTGAAAGTTCTTTCAATGGTTCGGAGGCGTTTTTTGAGAGTGATATTTTTGATAATTTAGATGATAATATTACAGATAATGAATTGCTAGAATTAGAGCAAAAAGCACTTGAAGATTTAGCCACTGGTTATGCAAGTGTAATTGCTGATTATTTAGAGCAAGATTTTCAGAATTTTAGAGAAAATTACGTTTATAATAGTTGTTTAAAATAACCAAATCAGCCTGTTTTTACAGGCTTTTTTTATATTTGCTAATGTTAGATAGACTAACAAGTAAGGTTATTTGGTTAGTAACTCTTAGCATTATTTAGTTGATATTACTTTTATATGTGGTATACTATATTAAGTCGATAATGCTGTCGGCGGTTTCTTTAACAATAAAAATTTAAGGTAAAAAAATGGATAATAATAACAAATATTCATATGCAGAACACGTGGAAAATAGGGAATATTTTACTAACTGGGCTAATG
>CAKMYR010000214.1:0-1406 GCA_929200175.1 uncultured Gammaproteobacteria bacterium | reverse complement strand
CAACTATAGTTCATATCTTAGCAACTTATACAATCTTTTCTAAGACGCCTTTGCGGCGTGCAACGATAGTATCTAGTTATCCAGTACCGCCTTTTTAGGCGGTTTTTATAATTAAAATTTAAGGTTTGTAAAATGAAACATTTAGTTGTAGAAGAAATAATTTCTGAAATTGAAAACGGAAATTATATTATTGAGCAAGAATTATCCGAGCATAATTTATCTTATTACTTTTCAATTAAAGATAAAAATGGCGATTATATTTTAAGTTTTAATCGTGATTTTATGCAAGACTTAAAAGAAGATAGAAATGTTTACCCCGATTTTGTTACTTTTCATTATACAGAATGGAGCAGAATAGGGCAATCGCCTCAAGAGCAATGTGTTGACCATTTAGGCTATCAAAAGCACGATTTTCAATCGCTTGCTGATGAACATAAAATGATCGATTATTTATCTAAACATAAAGATTGCCAGATTGATTTTGCAGAAGAAGCCAGAAGATTGGAGTTATATTAATGGAAACTAAAATAAATATAACCCCATTTTTTGATGGTTCAAATGGCTATTCAGCAGAAGAAGATGACACTAATTTGTGGGATTTAGGCAGTTTTGCTAAAGATTTACCCGATCAGGCTTTTGCTTATTTTGAAAAATATCCGCAGTGTTTAGACAGTTTTGATGGTCAATTTTTTTTCAAATTAACAAACGAAGATAGAGAGGAAACTCACGAGTTGAATGTCTTATTATCGTTTAGCTATGATTTTGATAGATGTGCAAGCTCCAAATCCGAATTTCACGTTTGTTATTTTGCAGATGAAAGCCAAGTGCGAATTGGTAAACATATGCTAAATATTAACATAGTTGAATGTTTGATTGAGGGTTGTGAAACTGAATGTAACAACACTGCCGAATTATTTAAAAAAGTTATTGATGAAAATTTATATCTTGTAGAGGAGTATTTTCTTGCAATGATAGATTTAAGATGTGGTAATTTTGGAGGCAAACAATGAGTTTTTTTGAAAACTGCAAATCACAATCTGATGTTGAAACAGTTGTTAACTATTTGATGGGTAAATATAAAATTTCTGACGAGTATAGTCATTTATCTTATGCTGAAATTGCAAACCATTTGCAAAACTCTGCACATGACACAAATTATAAATTGCATGATGCCTTAAATATAGATAAAAGAGATAGAACTGCGGAAGATAGAAAATATTGTTTTATTTCTGATTGTTTAGACAACAATAGTTTGTCTGAAATAACAGATGCTTTTTTTAAAAAAGAAGCTGATGCTACAGATATAAAAGAATATGGTCTAGCTGATGATGAAGATTGGCATGAAGCTATTAAATTAACATTTGAGAGTATGCTCAATGATGAAATAGCAGACGATTTATTTGAAG
>CAKMYR010000213.1 GCA_929200175.1 uncultured Gammaproteobacteria bacterium | reverse complement strand
CTTTAGTTGATCAAACCTTAGAAAACATCGAAATAATTTGTGTAAACGATGGCTCTACCGACGGTACCGGTGCGATGCTAGATGAATGGCAAGCTCATCACCCTAGTAAAATAAAAGTAATTCATCAAAAAAATAATGGCTTAGCTAATGCACGTAATACAGGTATGAAAACAGCTAAAGGAGAATGTATTGGTTTTATTGATTCTGATGATTTTATTGATTTGACTATGTATGAAAAATTATACCGAAAATTAAAAAATAATAATGTAGATATAGTACAGTGTAATTTTTGCTATTTTAATGGCGAGAAAAATAAAATCGTTAAATGTACCAATTATCCAGAAGTTAAAATTGCAAAATTAGATGATATTAACATAACAACTAATATTAGTGTTTGGAATAGATTATACCTAACACAGTTTTTAACTAGTCACAAGTTATATTTTTTAGATAAAATACGATTATTTGAAGATTTGCCATTTTCTTTAGAGTTATTGTTTCATCAGCCTAAAATAACAATTTTAAATGATATACTTTATTATTATCGTATTGATAATAATAGTAGTTTGAGTTGTCATGCAGGTAATTATATTTTTGGTATATTTGAAATTTTTAATTTACTAGTTAAAAAAGACGAAAGCCACAACTTTAAAAACCTGATACTTAAATTTAAGCTGTCATATTATGCATTATCTTTTATTAGGCTAGCATACAAACTCAAAATAGATTTTACAATAAGAGCATCAAAAGATATTTTTGATAATAATAAAACTTTTGATATCTATAAAATTGTCATTTTAAGCAACTATCGTAAATTTTACAAGCACATTTTAGGTCTAGGATTTGTAGTGTTTTTACATATAACCTACTTTTTATCTAAAATTAAAATTAGGTGACAAAAACTAAATTATACTTTTATTAATCAGTTTTTATGTGTAGCACTTTAAACAAACTACTCCATTCTTTCATTATTGTATCAAGGCTAAATCTATTACGTACTTTAATTGCTGCAGTTGCCAACTGTTTGCATAATAAATCATCTGTCATTAAATTATCTAAAGTTGTAGCTAATTGTTGAATATTACCACTTTCAACCAACAAGCCATCTATGCCATGAGTAATAATATCACTTGGTCCAGTTTTACAATCAAAACTTACCACTGGTAAACCATATGCCATAGCTTCTACTAATACACAACCAAAACCTTCATAACGTGAAGATAATATAAATATGTCTGCTACTTGATACCAATCAACTATATTGCCTACAGCTCCTGGTAAAGATATTTTATCTTGTAAATTTAATTGCTTAATTTGTTGTTCTAGGTTAGCACGATCTTCGCCTTCTCCAAGAATAACTAACTGCCAATTTTGATGTTTATTAGTTATAGAATTAAAAGCTGTTATTAGCATATCAAAACCTTTAACTCTAGCTAATCCGCCAACTGCTAATAATATTTTTTTGTTCGCTGCGATTACATTTTGTGGCTTTATTGTTGGATCTATACTTATTATTGGGTAATTGATTGGGTTAGCAATACACTTTATAAGTTTAGCGGTGGTATTCTTAATTACCCATTGTTTGCTGTATTCAGTTAATACTACAACAGCATCTAAATATTTATAACTCCAATTTCTAATTTTTTTAGTAATAAAATTTAGCGGGTAAGTACTAGGATTTTGATGCTCAGAACCTATAGCTATATAATTTTTATTTTTTCTTGTTGTTAGAGCTAATATAGTACTAGGAATTGTACCTATAGCTAATACTATATTAGGTTTTATTTTATTTAATAATTTTTTTACAACTACTATTCTAGTTATATTGACTATTATTTGCGACCATATTCCAGAACTAGTTTTTGCAGTATTTGTAGCTATTAACTTAATAGATTTATCTAGTGGATAATAGCCATAACATTCATAACCAA
>CAKMYR010000212.1 GCA_929200175.1 uncultured Gammaproteobacteria bacterium | reverse complement strand
TAGGGGCAATAACCTGATAACCTCGCTTGTTAGCCAAGTTACAAAGATTACGTCCTACCATACCTGTGCCGCCAGTTATAAATAGTTTCATGTTAAACCTTATAAAAGTTCATTTTGAAGCATATTTTGGTTTTTATTTTGCATATACCAATTACAAGTCAATTTAATACCTTGTTGTAAATTAATTTGTGGTTTGTAGCCAATATTTTTTATTTTTTTTATATCGGGGCAACGTCTAAATACAGAACCTAATGCGATATTATTAGATATTATTTCTAATTCTATATTTAAAGTTTTAGCAATCATGCTAACAAGGTTTTTTATCGAAACTTCTTGATCATTACCTATGTGGTATATATTACGATGTTTACCATGCTCATACATTTTAATAATTCCATCTATTACATCATCAACATAAGCAAAAGATCTAGTTTCATTTCCAGAACCTTGAATAGAAAATTCTGTCTTATTTTGTGCCTTGCATGCTAAGGCACGGGTTATAAATTGTGGAATAACATGTTTCCATCCCATATTAGGCCCATATACATTATGTGGTCTAAAAACCTGTACTTTTCTGAAATATTGTTTCCCATAATTAAAAGCTATTAATTCAGAAACTATTTTTGAACCTCCATAAGAATAGCGCGGATTCAAACTATCAGGTAACGTTAAAGCAACTGTTTCATCAGTAGGAATAATATTTGCTGTTTGATAAACTTCTGCGGAGCTTGCTACAACTAAATCGGGAACATTGTTTATACGACATGCATCAATAACTGCAAGCATCCCTCTAATGCCAACATCTAAAACTAGTTCCGGCTGGTTATAAAAATTTTCAGTACCATTAATAGCTGCTAAATGAAACACAACATCAGCAGATTTGAATGCTAGCTGTAAAGAACTAGTATCTCTTATATCGCAGTTAAAAAAATTAATATCATTGCTAACATCTGCAAGGCGAGATTTTTCTCCTCTAATACAGTTATCAACTACTCTTACTTGCCAATTCAATTGTATTAATTTTCGAACTAAATAAGCACCAATAAAACCACAGCCTCCAGTAACCACGCATATTCTTTTCATACACCTACCATTGAGTTGGCTAAAGCAAAGTATTTAGCTTTGATGCTATTATTTAATTTTTTATCAACAAAATGATTCCAGTAATCATAGATAAAACTATTTTTTGAAAGTAAACCAATTGTTTCTTCTAAATTAATTTGAGAAAATTCTGTATGGTTATTTGCAATAATTAAACAATTTGAATTACAAAGCGATTCATTTTTATTGTTTACTACAACAATTTTATTGTTAATTTTTTTAAGACTTGTAGTGCTACAAACAGCATCATAAATTTTTATTTTAGCGGCAGGTATTTGTGTTAGTAGTTGCTCGATAACTTTAACTGACATAGAACCACGTAAATCATTTGTTTCTGGATTTCCCTTAAAAGCAATTCCCCAAACCGTAATTTCAGGTTGTAAATAATCTTTTAATTTATTAGCAATAAAAGCAACAGTTTCTTGAGGTTGTCGTTCATTTACTACTCTAGCAGCTTTAATTATTTCTAAAGTAATTCCTTTTTCTATAGCGGATTGTACAAAAATATGAGGATCTTTTTCTAAACATGGGCCACCAACTAATCCTGGCATAGCAACATTAGTTCTTAGATAATTATATTTCCCTTTATTTATAACGTCATTCGCATTTACTCCAAAAGCATTACAAATACGAGTAACTTCATTAGCAAAACCAAAGAAAACATCTCTATAAGAATTATCTACTAATTTGATAATTTCGGCACTTTCTAGTGGCTGTACATGCAGAACAGTTTTTGTTACTTTAGAAAAAAAGTCTTTGACACGTTTAAAAGTTTCAGTGTCATCTGTACCAATAATTTGAGGTAATTCTCTTAATTCCTGCAACGCCTG
>CAKMYR010000211.1 GCA_929200175.1 uncultured Gammaproteobacteria bacterium | reverse complement strand
AGCTTGTTTAATCGTTTAACATAAGAACCTGGATCATCAAGCTTGCCGCCTGCTACCATGTTAGATTTGAGATACTGCACACTAATTAATTTATATCATGTTCTTCCAAGTGTGCTTCTAAAAATAATGCTTTCGCCAGGGATGCAAAAAAATCTTGATACGCTTGAGGATCAATAACTGGTTTGCTATTATATTCAGCTGTTGCTCTAATTTTGAGTTGTTTTTCGTTATGCTTGCGTATTGAAACAGTCATACGCACGGCATAATTATTTAATTTCGTAGCGCTTACTGTACTAAGAGTTAAATCAGCTTTGTCTATTACAAACTTAAGATCTTGTAATGTAGCAATAATAGTACGTAAAGTATTTTCTTGATCATTTGTATCAAAAATACGAGTTTGTATATTACGTAATTGAACAGTACCTGTTTTATTCGCATCTAATACATGATCATTCAAACTAGCACATCCACTAACACAGCTAATTAATATAACAACTAAATAGATAAAGATATTATTCATATATTATGTCCTTCTAAAAATAGAGCTTTATCAAGTTCCGCAAAAAAGTTTTGGTAAATTTCAGCTGAATTAATTGCTTCTATTTGAGTTACGTATCCACGGGTATTCCAAACTATACGCTGAAATACAGCTCTAACTATAAATGAATTATCTATGCTAGGTTTAGTTACTATTGATATGCGTATTTTTTGTAATGTATCAATTGGCATCACTCCACCACCTAAAATGGCAAGTGCTACGGCACAAACTACCTGACCTGAATTTGTAGCATCTCTTGTTTTAGACCCTACAAGAATACCTAATTTAGTTTCACTTTCATCTAGATTATAACCTAAATCTTGTAATACATTTGTTGCTGCTGTAAGTAAACTTGCTTCGTCATTAGTGAAATATTTTCGACTCTGCATTACTCTATTTTCTAAGGTATCATGCTGAAGTTTAAATACATCTTTAGGCATACTCTGACAACCAGTTATTGTAATTAAGCATAATACAATAACAGAAGTGATATAAATTCTAAAATTTTGCTTGATGATATGCATAATCACGTACAACACCTTGTTCATCAAACTTAATGATTATTGTTAATGTTTTTTGTGTTTTGCTTGCAGAATGATTTTCTACATCAGGTAAGATAATAACACCATGCCCCCAAGAAGTTGTACGCATAATGTTCGTAGAAACCTTATCATACACCCATGCTTCTCTGCGTTTATCATCGGTAGTCACCATATTTGGTGATCCTAAGACTTCAATAACATCAGAGCTAGACATGCCTATTTTAATATTTCGTTGAACTTTAGCTATCGATAATTCATCTGCTGATTGTTGTGCTGCGTGCATATCCTTTGCTTGTCTTGTAAGGGATACAGGTATTGCACAGGATTGTAGTAAGAATAAAACTACTATGACTGCTAAAATATTTGCTTTCATAAGATATTTTTAATTTCCATATTAAGTTACGTTATAAATTTCCATTTAATTTATTCTTGGGATTGTACCACAAAATATAACTTTTAACTATCTTTATTTAATTTATTTTAACAAGTAGCTACTAATTAAAAGTTATTAAAGGATAGCTGTATTGTAATCATCTAAACCTAATCATGATAGAATTTAGAACACCATAAGTTTGTGAGCAGTTAACAATAAAGCTATAGAATATGTCTGATATCAGTAGGATGTACATATTTTATATGTTTTTTTAGGTATATTATGCTTATTTTTATTGAAAAATACTGTCAAGATAGCTTACTTTAAGTATTGGGAGGATGAGTGGTTGTAGGGGTGTGATTAGCTTTTTCTATGGATGAAATGCTAAAGTATTGCTTAAAGTTAATTATGAGCCTAAAAGGCTCATAATTAATTGCTAGATTAATCAGCCATTTCAACAATTAGCTTGTTTAATCGTTTA
>CAKMYR010000210.1 GCA_929200175.1 uncultured Gammaproteobacteria bacterium | reverse complement strand
CATGATTTAGAAGGAATAAATATAACTATTGATAAGTTTACTTCAAGCGATAATCTCTCTCAAGATTTTCAAGATTTTTTTATAAAAATAAAACCTTATATTATAGTTTATCGGTGTGAAGGACTAAACAATGAAAGTCAAAAGAAAAAAAGCGTAAATGACATTAATAGCATGTCTATTGAACTTTGTGGTAAGGTTAGCTATCAAATAGATAATGAAAATCACAAACTAGAAAATAATGATTATCTTGAAAATAAAAAAATCTACTATATCAAAGTGGATACAAGAAAAACTTTTGAGCAACTAAGAAAAGAATTAGATTTTAGAGAAACTTTTGCTGATATTATAGGTTTTGTTTTTGATATAACAGATACAGATAAATATTCACGACTTATTAGTGATGACATACAAGAAACAAAGGAACTTATCAAAAGAAATATTGGGCCTGATGCAATTGATAATGCTAGAGAGCTTTTAGGAATATCTGATAAATATTATTCATTTTGGAAGGCTATATACGACTTAAAGGATAAAAATTATGGTTCTGAAAAAAAATCTCAGAAAGATATAAAAAAAGATTTATCTATAAAAACAAATATTGAATCCATAAACTATGAAGATTTACAAAATATTACTACTCTTGAAAATATTGAAAAATTATTTATTGAGCTAGATATTAAGGTTGAGAATTTTAACAGTAACGATAATTCTTTTTATCCAATAAATTTTAAGGACTATCATCATAAAAAAATAACAAGTTTTCTTAATGAAAATTTATCTCACTTCAAACAATGTTTACATAATTATTGCAAAACTAAATCCAAAGAAGAAGAGTTTATTGATTTAATTGGTATTTATGAACATCAACAGCCATCTCTTGATAAATATAAAATAAATATAAATTATCAAAATATAGTAGAAAAATTTGTCCAAGAAAAATTTGATTTTTGCTTAAATAATACAAATACTACAATTGATTTTGAAAAAATTTATGACCATAACAAACTCCAAATTGATTTTGAAAAAATTGAGCATTCAAATAAATATAAAAGTTTGCTATATTTTGAAAATAAATTAGAGGAAGTTAAAAAAAATATTGAAAAAATTACTAATAAAAACAGCATTGAATCTGATAATAATAAAGTTACAAGTCAAACACCTAAGGATATTGTTTCTGCAACTTTAGCGCCTCATGCTAACCCAACTCCATCTACAAAAGCTTCTAAAAAACCATATAAATATTCTCAAAAAGAAAATAAGAAAAAGAAACTTATTGGAGATAAGGCAGAACAAGAAGTATTTAATACTTTAGTTAATGATTTTGGTAAGGAAAATGTTGAGTGGGTTTCAAAAAACGATGATACGCATGGATATGACATTAGATATAAGAATAAGGATGGGCAATGGAAGTATGTTGAAGTTAAAACATATTCGAACGGAATGTTTTATTTAACAAAAAATGAAAAAGAATTTGCTCAAGAACACAAAGAATCTTATGAATTATTTTTAGCAGACAAGAAGGAGATTTATCCGATAAAAGATATAGATTTTTCCGACACTAATCTTTTCAATTTAATTGTTAATGAATATAAAGTTTATTATGAGTTACAAAAATAATAAGTTTAATCATATATTGCAAATAATAGTTTATATTGAGATTAATTCTGTAATGGCAAGCGCGTTAAAAATCTATGGGATATTATTAGTTTACAATGGCCATTTATTAAGAGGTGATGATTGGAAATAGTATCTAAAACACAAAGAAGAACAATTACAAAAATATATTAGAATAGGTAGAATGCTTGGTAGTTAGACTTTTTATTGGTTAATAAAGAACATGGATTACAAAAGAAAAATGAGGCGAGTAATTAATACCTTTAATTTATTATCTCAAAATTTAAGCAAATGAAAAATAATAATATATGTGTTTTAGAGGCTGA
>CAKMYR010000209.1 GCA_929200175.1 uncultured Gammaproteobacteria bacterium | reverse complement strand
TTCTAAAGCTGTAGCAACAGCTTGCATTTTACTAACAAATCATACAACACCAAACGCATAAAAGCAACTATAGCTATTTTTAATAGCATGTTATTATTATATTGATTTATTTTTTTATATACTTTTTTATTTCAACGTTTTATACAAGACTAAAGACTTTTATTATTGTAAACATATTGACAAAGATATTTTTCCCACTTAGTATACCCCATCAAATAAAAGTCAACAGACTTAAATTAAAATAAAGGAATATTAAATGAAAAGTAAAAAACCACCAAAAATTAAATTATCTAATATTAATAAACTTAGAAAAATAACTTCAGCATTATACGACCGAAAACATATACTTCCTAGTTCAATAATTTTCTCAAATGATGGTACAGGAACAGGAAAGACATATAGCGTCATAAATGAGTATTTAGAAAATCACGCTAAAGATCATAAACATCATAATTTAATATTTACATCTCCGTTAAAAACACAATTTGATTTTCCTAAGGAGCTTGTAAAAAAAGCACATGCGCAAGGTATTGAAATTTTAATTTTTTTATCTCAAAAAGATAGATTAAACCTAGATTTTATACCGTGGGTGCATGATATAAACAATAACAAAGAAACAAATAAGAAAAAGTATAACAGGTGGATAAAAGCAGGCAAAAATAGCCCTCTGGAAAAAGAGCTAATAAGACTAAAATTTACAATCAATGAAATTATTAACATTACAACACGTATAGATTCTTGTAAAAAAAATCCTGAAAATGATTATGACAATATCAAAGATTTAGAAGATCAGTTAAAAAAATCTAACCGTAAATTAGATGGTGTACTTAAAGATTTAGCAATAGCTACTCTTAATTTTAATAATAAAGCTATCGACTTAAAAAAAATTGCAAGCGAAACTACTGGAATAGAAAGTATATGCAAAGAAATTATATGCCATCTTGTACCATTTGCAATAGCCATCGTAAAACCGTGCATTTTACTAGCAACCACAAATAAATTCGATTGTAACATCGAACTACCATATAAGAAAAAAAACGGCGATTATTCTTTAAAATCTTTGCCTTTTGATTGCATTATTGGTGGCAAACAACATATTAAAGAAAATGAAACTGGACTTTATGTAAATGCCACCTTTGAAGAACAAAGTAATTTTTTAAAGAATACTTTTTTTGAAATTGATCATGAAAACTTTTTTAAACAAAATAATATTACTTTTACAGTAGTTATTGATGAAGAGCACGAAGCTCACAAAATTTTTGCGTCTTCAACAACTGTCAATATGATTACAGATGAAATTCAATTAGCACATGTTTTTGCTGCTATTGCTAGAGTCTATAATGAGATTGCAGATGCAAGCGAACAAGAAGCAGAAGAAATTGTTTGTTATGAAGATCAGAAACAGTTTATTACTGATATTAACTATAATTTAACTCATAAATGCGAACTATCTAATAATAATAACATTAAATCATTGTTAAATTTATTTACTAGCAATGTAAAATTTATTCAAATTAAAAGCGGCGATATCGAGCAAATAATCTATATAACAAGAAGTGTTTTTAGTTTTACACCGAAGCGGTTTTTAAATGAACAAGGTCTTAAGAACATACGTGTTAAATCAGCACATAGGGGAGGGGCTTGCCAGCTATATTATAGCTTAGATGAAGCAGATAAAACACCTTCTTTGCATGATGTATATCAATTAACCATGGCTATTTTATCTGCCGCATCTAAAATTCCATCTAATTCAGAGTTTTTAAAATTTCTATCTCAAGGTGTCGAATCTAGTCAAAATTATACATTACATCAATTTATTAAAAAAGCACAACAAGTAAAGTCTGAAGTAAGCTATATGTTTGATCGTGCGGTAGATGAAGAGCTAAATATTGATCATTTTTTTACTTATTTTGTACCTAAAACAGTTTTTTCAATTAACAAAGTA
>CAKMYR010000208.1:1415-1964 GCA_929200175.1 uncultured Gammaproteobacteria bacterium | reverse complement strand
CTGCTTTCAGTAGTTGGTGAATTGAAGCGTTATACATTATATGGCAAGCATTAGATAAAGAATGGTTATTAAAAATGAATTAGAGAATTACGGCTTTAAGTATCTACAAAATAAAACTATTCAAGATGTTAATTTACTGTGTCATTCATTAGGAAAAATTCTTTTAGAAACGGATGTAAAAATAGATTTAACAACTAAAGCATTAGTAACATCGGATAAAGAATTAGATATGCATACAGATCATAGCAAGGCAAAATATATCATATGGCATTGTTTAAAACAAACAAGTATAGGCGGATATTCTTTATTGTTAGATACTAAAAAAGTTTTACAAAAATTATCAAATAAAGAAAAGCAAGAACTTAAAAAAATAAAATTATTCGAGCATAAGATTTTTAAAGATGATTTAGAAAGTTATCCAATGTTAAGCAGGGTAAATGGTAAGGATAAGATGTATTATTCTTTTTGGTTTGTTAATCCTAAACAAAAAAATAATCAAATTTTTTTAAAATTCAAAAATATAATAGACGCGATGGAGAAAATAAAAAT
>CAKMYR010000208.1:0-1405 GCA_929200175.1 uncultured Gammaproteobacteria bacterium | reverse complement strand
TAATAATAGATAACGATAGAATGTTTCACGGTAGAACTAGAATTTTAGGTGATAAAAACCGCTATTTAAAGAGGTTTTGGATTTTTTAATTAAAATAGGAGTAAATAATGACACAGGCAATACATACAGCAATAGATTTAACATATCCAGATCCAATATCTAGTAATAGAATTAATTTTTTGGTTAAAGATAAAAATATCATGCCATTAGTTGCTAAATTGGATTTAGAAATGGTTAAGATGAAATTACAAGAAAAAGATGAAGGGCTTGGTTGGAGTTCTGAGCAATGTGAAAGTGCTGAAATTGAATACAAGAGATATTTACATCTTTGTATAAAGCATGGGAAAGGTATAGTGCCAAATAGAATAATGGATTATATGTGGCATTTTCATATATTAGATACAAGAGCCTATGTAAAAGATTGTGATGAACTTTTTGGCGGATATATGCATCATTACCCATACTTTGGAATGAGAGGTAAAAATGATGCAAAAGATTTAGAAAATTCGTTTTACAAAACAAAAGATTTATACTTAGATAGCTTTGGAGAGGCGATTGATAGAGAAGAACACTCTAAATGTTGGCATGATTGTGAAAATAGATGCCATAATGCTTGTCCATCAATAGATAATGTAGCAATAAACTAAAAAGAAAACGAAGAACAAATTATTTCAGCCGATCGCTTACGCGGCAGTTGAATTTAGGCGTGATACAGTATATGAAAAAATACAAAGCAGTGGATTATGATAGTTTAATTGCCTTATGTGCTAACCATAACTATCATGCTAGTGGTAAAGTTAGTAGAGGTTGGAAACTAGATGAGAAACATATTTTTATTGCTATTTATTGCAAAATAAGGCGATGTCGTCATTTTATTTGATTATGGTTCAATAGGTTCATATAGTATAGGATTGTTTGGAATAAAAACTAATAAATAGAAAATATGTTAAAATCAGTCTGTGTCTGAAGAAAGTAAAATAAAGGAAGAGATAGGCTGGTATAAAACAGTGTTTGTGGTTTTAACTGCAATAGATGTCTCGTTATTAGCATGGTTTGCACAAAACTATAAAATAACGGAAAAATTTATTTTGGTAATTTGTTTTATCGCCATTGTTGCTATATCTTTTGGTATTATAGTTATAAATAAGCATGTGTTCAAATGTCTTAATAAATTGGAGAAATTATAATGGAATATTTATTAGTAATCGGATTTGTGATTTTTATCTCAAGTCTTCTTGTAGTGGTGTATCAGGCAACCCATAACAAGATTTCAAAATATCACAAAAGCACCTAAAAATCATTCCAGCCAGTCAATTCGTGGCCGCTTAATTTAGGCGCTGTCGATCTATTATTTATTAAAGTTACCTCTAGTTTTGTAATTGAAAGCATTAAACAAACTAACGCT
>CAKMYR010000207.1 GCA_929200175.1 uncultured Gammaproteobacteria bacterium | reverse complement strand
ATTAAACTCCCTGTAGGTGTCGATAAAAAAATTGATTTTTTAGCCCAAAATCAGATAGTGGAAAAAATTGATTTTATTGAGGAAATAAAACTAAAAATCGAAAACTATAAAAAACAAATAAATGAAATTCATATTGATATAAATGCTAATAATGAAAATACCAAGTTAATCAAAGTCAAAGATATTTTTGAAATACTCGGTGAGGAGAACTTAACAAAAACATATATCAATTCAAACAAAGGGAAATACCCTGTCTACTCGGGACAGATTGAAAATGGAGGTGTGTTTGGGTATATAAAAAATTATAAATATGACGAGGTAATTCTAACATGGGTTACTTATGGTAATTCTGGGCATGTTAGAAAAAGAAGTGGAAAGTTTAGTGTTGGTAGAAATAATTGCGGTCTTAGACCATTAGATAAAAATTTAGATTTAGATTATATAAGATTTATTGCCGAACCTATTTTTAAAAACAATGTAAAAGGCGAAAAGCAGAAAAGCCTACCTCAGTCTATTGTTAAGAACATTGAAATTCAAATTCCAGTAGATTCAAGTGGAAATGTTGATTTGCAAGCCCAACAAGAAATAGCAAAAAAATATAAGAAAATTAAAGATATAAAATCAGCTATAAATCTTGAACTTGATAAAATTTCTTCAACCGAGATTGATTTTTAACTGCTGATATTTTCTTTCTCCAAATTTCCACAAATACCCAACATTTTTATTATCTAAAATTTGAATTTACATAATAGACTTAGAGTTTAGGATTGTAGTTTTCTTGGCAATATTTTGAGCAGTAATCTAACATTGCATAACATTTTTAGGAATATAAAGATATATAAATCAAATACTTATGCGGGCGTTTCAAGTTCGGTTTTCGGCGACTTTTTAGAAAAGGTTATTGCCGGTTAATTCTTAGCGATTTTTGGATAAAAATAATATTAAAGAACATCGACAGTAATAATTTTATTTTTTAGGTTTGTGGTGGGGGATGGTTTTATAGTTCTTTGTAGGATGATTTAACAAAATATAGGCCTTGTGGTTTTGCTGTGACTCCTGCTAGTTTGCGTTGTTTGGAATCTAAAACTTGTTTTATCCATTTAGGGTCTTTTTCTTTTTTGCCGATTTTAATTAGGGTTCCTACAATGTTGCGTACCATATGATGTAAAAATGCATCGGCTTCTATTTCTAATAATATTTCATTGTCGTTTTGATTAATATTAATGAATTTAATAGTTTTAATGGGGGATTTTGCTTGGCATTTACTAGATCTAAATGCAGAAAAATCATGTTTTCCTATTAAATATTTGGTAGATTTTTTCATTGCTGTAATATCTAGTTTGATGGGCTCCCATAAAAAATGAGCTGATTTTATTGCTGAGCGTGTTGGAGAATTATATATTTTGTAATGATATTTTCTAGAATATGCATCAAAACGAGCATGGAAATTATCATCAACTTTTTTTACCCATTTAAAATTAACATCACAGGGCAGATTTATATTTCCACCAAATAACCAAGCATTATTTTCTCTATGGGTTTTTGTATCAAAATGAATGATTTGCTCGATAGCATGCACTCCAGTATCAGTCCTGCCAGAGCAAAATACACGAACTGGGTGGTTTGCTATTTTAGATAGAGCATATTCAACAACTTGTTGTACTGTTCTTGTTTTTGTTTTTTGTATTTGCCAGCCATTAAAATTAGTGCCCATGTATTCAACACCTAATGCAAGTCTCATAAATTATTAAATAATGTAAAATTATTTTAGATTATACGCTTGGAGTGTAGACAAAATGAAGAACGAAGCAAAAGGACTAGGCAGAATTATAAGCGCTTTTAAATTTTCTATTAAAGGCTTGAAATCTTGTTATAAATCAGAGCAAGCATTTAGACAAGAGGTTTGGTTAAGTGCCGTGCTTATTCCTTTATCTTTTTGGGTTGGAGACTCAAGTATTGAAATATTG
>CAKMYR010000206.1:1713-1970 GCA_929200175.1 uncultured Gammaproteobacteria bacterium | reverse complement strand
AAACCGCAGTGTCGGAATTGGTTAAAAATGCTTATGACGCTGACGCCAAGAAAGTTAAATTGACATTTATTGATTCGTCTAAAGTTGGTGGTGTAATTGTTATCAATGATGACGGTGTCGGAATGACAAAAGAACAATTGATAAACGGCTTTATGAGATTAGCATCAAGCGATAAATCTCATTACCCATTTTCTCCAATATATCATAGAAAAAGAGCTGGCAAAAAAGGTATTGGGCGTTTTGCTGCTCAGAGGCTT
>CAKMYR010000206.1:0-1703 GCA_929200175.1 uncultured Gammaproteobacteria bacterium | reverse complement strand
ATTGGGATGATTTTAAAAATGATAAAGATTTGATGTTTGTTAACAACAAAATTGAATTTAAAGATAGAGATCCTAAAATAAAAAGTGGCACCAGATTAGTTATTAAAGACTTAAGAGACAGATGGACAAAGGCTCAAATAAAAAGGATATATAGATACGCTTCTGAAATCCTACAGCCCTTCCCCCTTGCAAAAGTAAAGAATAAAATAGAAGATCCGGGATTTAAGTTAATTTGTAAGAGAAAAGAAGATGGCCATAACAAAATCATAGCAAATGACAATACTATGTTTTTTGAACATTCGCTAGCAGAAATTAGAGGCAATATTGATAGCAACGGACTTATGAGAATAAGTATAAAAAGCCAAAAATTAAATTATCACATTAAAGATGTCATGCTAAATGATGATAAACCGTATAAAAATATTAGAAATGTGAATCTTAAAGCTTACTATTTTATTTATAGTAGTTCAGAAATGCCCCGACAAATAGACTCTTTTGTTAGAGAAAAATCTAAAGAGCAAGGTGGTATAAGGTTATATAGAAATGGCTTTAGAGTCTTGCCATATGGTGAAAAAGCTAATGATTGGCTTGAGCTTGACGCATCTGTCAGAAGAAGAACGGTTTTACCAGTCCATGCAAATACTAATTTTTTTGGCTTTATTGAGATAGATGGTCAAGATGATAAATTTGAGGAATTGTCAAGCAGAGAAGGACTATTGGAAGATGATTCTTTTAAAGAATTGACAGATTTTGGATACAAAATTTTAACTGATGGAGTTACTAAAATAGCATCTGTAAGAGGCGTAAAAACTAGGCCTAATGAAAAAAACTGGAGCAAAAAACCTGAAAAAAAAATAGATGAAGCAATTAAAGAATTAGAAAATATGTCTTCAACGGATGAAGATGAAGAAAATCATGGCTACAAAAAAGGAAGTGGTGATGTAAACGAAAAAATAGAAAATATTACCAAAAAATTAAAAGAAGCCAAAGAAGAACAAAGGAAAAAAGAAAAAGAGTTGTTAGAGGAAAAAAACTTATTGAGAGTATTGGCTGGACTAGGACTTACAATAGGAGAGTTTATACATGAGATCAAACAATATCAGGCTGTTTTGGAAGCAGATAGTGAAAATATTAAAGAATATATAACAGATAGCAAAGGCTTTGAAATATCTGATAGGATTAAAGAAAATCTTAAAAGCTTATCGACATACACATCTTATTTCGATAAAACTATTTCGGAAAATGTTCAAAGAGAACTGTCGCCAGTTGAACTCGAGTCAACTGTCCTTGCGTTTCAAAGAGCCGTACAAAATGATTTATTAAAGCGCAATATAGAATTTAAATATGTGGCAAAAGGAATTTTATTATACACTTGTCCTATGCATAAATCTGAATGGGCTTCGATTTTGTTTAATCTTTATACAAATACTAGAAAAGCTATTCAAAGGGTTAACAAAGGGGGTGGTAGTTTATACATTGAAATTGGAAGTACAAAGAAAAATGTATATTTAGAATTCTCAGATAATGGAAATGGTATTCCTCTTGAAAATCGTGATAAAGTATTTAATCCGTTCTTTACAACAAGTGCGCCAGTAGGAAAAATTACAAGAAATCATGAAGAGATGACAGGAACTGGATTAGGGTTAAAAATAGTAAAGGATATTATTACAGGATATGGCGGAATAATCTATGTAAAAGAGCCC
>CAKMYR010000205.1 GCA_929200175.1 uncultured Gammaproteobacteria bacterium | reverse complement strand
CCTTTAAAAGCACAAATAGACTTTGACTCTTCGCTTATAAAAAAAGCAAATGAAACAAGGGTACCTTTAATTGGTATTTTATCACGTAAGGATTTAGTAGATTTAGAATTTGAATTCTGGATACCTAATCTACAAGGGAAAAAAACTATAAATGGAGAAAAATATAAAAGCTGGATTGATTGTATTAACAAAAGTTCTTATAAAGAAAAACCTTATAAAAAAAATGTATATAAAATAAAAAGTTTAATTAGCAATATCGAAAGATTAACAAAAGATATTCATAATGCTAAAAAATACAGTAATGACAAAAATGAAATAGATAAACTAAAAAATCGGCTTGAAGCAGAAACAAATGATTTCGAAATATGCCTTAAAGATTTAGCACTAGCAGTATTAAATAGTAGCAAGATAACAGATATTAGCGAACTAGAAAAATCTGATGCTTTAGGTTGGGAAATAGTCACTCATGTTGTTCCACTTACTGTAGCAATGAGTAAGCCTTGTATTTTGTTAGCTACAACGCATAAATTTGATACTAAAGCAACTTTTATTGAAAAGGTAAAAGATAAATTTTATTTAAAATATCGTGCATTTGATGAATTGATTGGTAGCAAACAGCATATCAAAAAAAATGAAATATCTACTTTAGCAAATGCTAATGAAAATGAACAAATAAAATTTTTAAAACAAAAGTTTTTTGCTACTGATAATAACAATCCATTCAATAAAAAAAATATTTATTTTAATTTAGTTATTGATGAAGAACATGCTGCTTATAAAATTTTTTCTAAATCAACTATGAAAAAAATGATCACTGATAAATTACAATTAGCGCATGTGTTTGCATCGCTATGTAGAATACATGATGAAGTTTGTGATGTCGTCGCTAATAAAATTGATGAAACTCCTTTTTACGAAGAAAAAAAAGCTGTTATTGATGATATAAAAAAACTCATAAATAAAGAATGTGAAATTTCAACAAGTAATAATATACAAAGCATATTAAAAATATTTAAAGATAATAATAATTATATTTCTATTAAAAGCGGAGATGTTGAACAAGTGCTGCAAATAGCAGGGAGTATTTTTAGTTTTTCACCTCAATTTTATTTTAATCAACAAGAGTTAAAAAATATAAGAATTACATCTGAAGATAGATATACATGTTTTATTTATTACACAACCTTTTATAAAGACAAAAACCCGTCACTTTATGATATCTATCAGTTTATGATGGTTTTATTATATGCAACTAGTAAAGTTTCTAAAGAGTCTGAATATTTTAAATCATTAAGACAAATGGAAAGCGATAATCAAAACGATCACTTCTACAAATTTATCTGTAAAGCTCAAGCCATAAAAGATGATGTGCATCATATGTTTGCAAGCAAGATAGATGAAAACTCTAATATAACAGATTTTTTTACTTACTTTATACCTAAGCTTGTGTTTTCTATTAGACCAGTTAAAAAACTAGATAGTCAAAATGAAATTTTTAAAAAAATAAGTTATGTTAATTTTACGTTAGATCTAATGAAAGAACAACCAGAAGTTAATTTATTACGAATATTATATAATACTAAGAATTTCGTTAGTTTATTAAGTGCAACTACAGGTTTTGCTGGTAATATATCAGGTCAATATAATCGCTCTTTTTTAAAAAAATATTGTAAGTATTTAAGTATTAATATTAAACAGCGTGATGAATCTAGTATTAATGATTTAACTGAACTACGCAATCTTCGGGCTGAAACTAGAACTGTAAGTTATAATACTTTTTATGATGATTCTGATATAATTCACAAATCACCTCAAGATAATGAATTTAATACACAACTAACAAAATGGCTAGAGCGTTTAAACTTATTAGTAAAATACAATATAGGATATAATAAATATAAAATCTTTGAGTTTAAACGTCAATTATCTACTATGTTGCTTGCTGCATATGATGGAAAAAATACTTTTAGTTT
>CAKMYR010000204.1 GCA_929200175.1 uncultured Gammaproteobacteria bacterium | reverse complement strand
GAATATAGCAGTTTATAAATACCCTTATAAAAAGGATAACTTGAGTATATTAATACCTCAGGAAATATTCAAGAAAATAACAATTAAAAAGTTTGATGAAAATAGATATGTCGATGTTAACTTTAATCAAGCAGATGAAAATGCTATTACTGGAGATTTAATAGTTGAATTTGGCATTGATTGTAAATTTGATTATAAATTGAAAGTATATGCTTTTAAGTATGTTACCGATGAAAGTGAAAATTGAGCGATTAACCACTGATTACCCCAACTGGCAAACAGCAAAAGCAGAGCTTAATCAATTGCCGCTAGTTGCTGAAACTTGGGATTAACCTACACCCTCTATCAAATTGCTACAAGTATCACAAATCCTCATATAAATACATAGCTTAGCTTTTTATAAGTAGCTTTAAGCACAAATATTTTTTTAAAACTACATTATACATGTCTTATCAATGCGTAAATCTTAAATATAATCTTTATTTGTAGCATTTTACATATTTTTATGTGCTATCTAAGTAGTTATACGAATATCTAGTTCAAATAAAATAAAGTACAATATGTGCTATTTAGTGAAGCATTTAAAATTCATAGGATAGAGGTTTAAAATCATAGGGATAGTGTTGAAATATGGAAATCATAGTAGTTATAGTTATTATCATATTGTTCTCTAGATTTTCTCTAAAGGATGATAACGAAAATCAGTTTAATGAAAACAATTATAGCAATAATCAGACCCAAAGAGAAAATGATAGAACAAACCCTACAACTGAAAATGATTATATTAGCTATTTAAACCAAAGAGCCGATCAAAGAGTAGACTCTGATATTGCAAGTTATTATAGAAATAATGCAAATCAAAATTCTAATCAAAGAACAAATTCTACAACTGGAAATGATTATATTAGTTATTTAAATAAAAGAGCCGATCAAAGAATAAACTCTGATATTGCAAGTTATTATAGAAATAATGCAAATCAAAATTCTAATCAAAGAACAAATTCTACAACTGGAAATGATTATATTAGTTATTTAAATAAAAGAGCCGATCAAAGAATAAACTCTGATATTGCAAGTTATTATAGAAATAATGCAAATCAAAATTCTAATCCAAGAACGAATTCTGATACTACAAATAATTATAGTAGCAATCAAAACCAAAGAGAAACTCAAATAACAAATTCAGCATTTGTAAATGAGCCACATGCAGAAACAAACAACGCAAATAGTAATTGTAATGGAGTAAATACAGCTAGCAAGACCTATCGTCCTACTGCTCGTAAGCAAAATAACAGCAATATTATTTTTAAAAATATAGAGTCGCCAGCTGATAAGCAAATTAGTAATAAACATAGCTCTGCTGAGATAGATTTAAAAGGATTACATGATGCTTTTACTGGAGCACCTCTTGACAAAAGTCTTGGATTACACCAATGCCAAACTTGTAAAGCATATTATCACACTGCAAGTGTACATATATTAGATGATGAAAATAATTCAAAATGTGTTGCTTGTCAAGCAACAACAATTATCAAAGTTGTAGTTAATAAAAAATCTACTGGAAAAGATTATATACCATCTACTGCTAATTCAAAAAATAATAAAAACGGCAAAGTCGTTACTTTTAAAGGATTTGTTCGTAAATTAAAACGTATTTCTGCTGATTACAGTGCAGTGTTTATGGGTGATTCCGAACTTGTTTTATTATGGAAAAACTCTATTAAGAGAGATAATGAAATGAGATATATCACAAGTATTATAGGAAAAACAGTTATAGTTCGTGGATTACTTGAATATGGGGAATTTGGTTATCAAATTATCATCTCCGAAAAATCAATGATATTAGGTTTTAGTTAATGCAGTGGCGAGATATTGATCTTAGTTATAAAAATTTAATTGCTAAAATAAAACAGCAAAATTCATACGTAAGGCTAGGAGTAACCCGAGGAGCATCTTTAGCAGAAGTTAAGCAAGCTTATCGT
>CAKMYR010000203.1 GCA_929200175.1 uncultured Gammaproteobacteria bacterium | reverse complement strand
TGAATTTTTGAAATTTTCAGGGTGCTGCCCTTCGCCGTCATCATAGATGGTTAAAGATGTGTTTTTTCTAGGTCCAGAGGCTAATATTTGAATTGATTCTGCTTGCAAGCCTCTTGGTCCAGATAAATCCCAATTGCCTGATCTTGGAAAGAATTTTTCTATTGCTTCATCTATATTTTTAGGTGCATTATCACTTTTAGGGTCTATACCGAGTTCATAACACCGTTTCATAAGTATGGCATCAATTGAATTAGTGATTTTTTCTATTAGTGCAGGAACAGCAGAAGCTTGTTGATTTTCGATTACACCAAAAAAGCTTTCGCTATCGCCATATGGGTGCCAAGAAACCTTTTCGTGATTTTCTATTGTTGCAATTATTGTATCGAGTTCTGCTTCCGTTGCTGAATTATATATCTGATTAAATAAGCTTTCTAACTGCATTTTATATTCCCGAAAATGTTATATATAAATTTTTAAGTATAAAAAATAACTAAAGTGTAATATGATACATCAAAACAAACGACTAAAAAAGTTGTTTGTTATAATATTATAACGTTACTATTTTTCGATAAAATATAGAATTAGTCAATCCTAATAGTGCAGGTTCAATTACAGGTAAAACTTTAGTTATAGAAAACCAAGATAAAACAGGCGACGATCAATACTTATTACGTGTGGTTGAAAAAAATAACGGTAAATATTATCTAAAAGCTAATAATTTAGATTATAAAACTATACCGGCGACAGATCATTTTCGCACTTTTGCTAGGTTAAGAGAAGTGATTAAGGAATAAAATGGAAGAAATTATAGCAACAACTGAGGGGCTAAAAGAAGCTCTTAGTTTAAGTAATGAAATTCTTGATGATATAGAACTTAGTACAAAGGCTTTATCTAATATAGCACTAAAAACCAGTAGATTGGCTAGGTTAATTGGTGATTTTGATTATCAAAACATTTTTTTTTATGAAGCAAGTGGTTATCCTGCAACATTAGATGGTGTATCTCCCGATATTTTTGAACTTGCTAAAATAGCAGGTAGAGTTAATAATGTTAAAGACGGTAATGGATATAAAGAAAAGGCAACTTTAAACTCTTTAGAGCAACTTCAATACGAATTAGAGGCAGCTCAAAATAGTATTACTTCATCTCAAGATCCAAATAATTCAATTTCTTCTAGCAATACAAAACAATATGTTTGGAGTCCCCAAGGAAATAAAGCAGAACGGCAAGAATTACGAAATATCATTAGTAAAAAATCGAAGTTAATATCTAACCGAAGAGCATTTATTTATAAATACGTTTCATCTGTTTACTATGAGATAAAATACTCTGATATTTCTAGTGATATATTTTCAAGAATCAGACAAAAAGTTGATACCAGCATTGTGGAAATTATACCTGATTCAGTTAAAAAATTTTCAGCGATACATGAAAATTTAAAATCGAACAATACAGAAGATTGGTCTAATGCAGTTCATAGCTGTAGGAGAATTTTACAAAATACAGCAGATGCACTTTATCCCGCTAGAGCTGATAAAGAGATAAATGGCAATAAAATCAAACTAGGAAAAGATAATTATATTAATCGATTGGTAGCTTATGTGGAGGAAAACTCACTTTCAAAAAGATTTCAAGAAATAGTAGGCTCTCATATGAAGTATTTAGGAAATCGTCTTGATTCAATTTTTCAAGCTGCACAAAAAGGTTCTCATGACATAATAAACTCACAAGATGAAGCTGATAGATATGTTATATACACTTATTTGGTTATTGGAGATATCTTACAGCTAACACAAAATATAAAGCAAAATCTAAAAAAAGAATAGTAAAAAAGTGATTTTTATATTTAGTGGTTATTAAATATAGTATAACAGCTTTATAATTTTTAATGGTCGTTGCAAGATTAAGTTTTATCTACTACAATTGTAATCAACCATCTTCCATAGCTTCCCAAAAGTCGCTATCAAGTTTTTTAATGCAATTG
>CAKMYR010000202.1 GCA_929200175.1 uncultured Gammaproteobacteria bacterium | reverse complement strand
TTTTTACACTGTGTTTTGCTTGTTTTTGCAGGGTTTTACATAAGGTAGTAAGGTAGACTTTATTACACTGTAAAATATTACTAGTGTGGTTTAATTTAACTTAGCTTTTGAGACATAAAATAAACTCAAGACACAACTTCTTTTTGTTTTGTCTGGTGTAAGAATAAACAAAATGCTTTAGCTAGGAGGATATTAGGTTCTTCTCGGGTTTTTTTGAGTTGCGGTGATCTCCAGACCTGCGACTAAAGAAAATTTTTGAAATTCTAAAGGGGTTAAACACAAGTACCCCACCCCCCAAACTTTTTTGAATTAATCAAAGTGTCATGGCTTCATCTATTTTTTAAAACTACACTTAGAGACTTATTTACGGGGTAAAGAATATTGCTAGGATTGTTTTATTTGTCGTAATATGTTAAATTTGCTAGAGAAGAAAAGTAAAAACAAGGATTTTAGAGTACAATTAATATATAAGATGTGACCATTCTTTTTAAAGGGGCTGTAATGAATAACTCACGGTTTTTATATTTTATATGTGCTATTTGTGTTATCACAGCTACTGTATCAATTACTATGTTAGTTCAACAACAAAAACCTATTACTACGCAAAATACACGACCTAAAATAGAATATGCTTCTGAAGAAGATATAAGTGAGCTATCAAAGGAACTATCCAACTTAGGTTTTAATTTACCTAGTCCAAAAATATCATCCTCAAACAGTTTAGACAGCCTTACAACTAGTTCAGATATTAGTAGCGATAGTAGTAAGATAGACTCTAAAATACAAGACATGAAGTGGCGACTGCCGCCATACAACTATACAGTAACAAAGAAAGAGTTTGAAAAAATGAAAGACGAAGTAAAAGAGATAAAACAAGATATTCGCTATCTTAAATTAAGAGTAGATCAATATAACTCAACATACTAAATCATATAAAAAATAAACTTCTTCTTATCCACGATAACACCTATAAATATTCAGCTATTGGTTCGCTTTATACAATGCTATATCATTTATTAATTCTATTTTAGATAATTTATCTATACAAATATCTAGTTTATAACTAATACCTAGAAGCACAGCATTAATGCTAATAAGAGCTACTAAACACAATACTTTTAACCACTTATCTATCATAATAAACTACCATAACTATTATATTTCATTCCTTATCGGCGATAGCTATACTAATATTAATCTAATACTTAAGTATTTAGTTAATACACAAGTATTAAATTAATACGATTAAACATTAGGATAGCTAGTAACAATCCTTTATAACCTTAGCATTAGCGAAATATGAAGCACTAAAAATAAAATAGAGTAATGAATATAGCTTTAAAAAGATTCCACAGCTTATTTTTTAAACTGAAACAATTATTTTTATCTTCATGAATAATAAAAGTGTTATTACCACCAGTAATCTTGATATGTACATCGTTCACTAGAACATTCCTTATATCAATTAATAAAATACCTTTATATCAATCAATAAAATCCCTTTATATCAATTAATAAAATACCTTTATATCAATCAATAAAATCCCTTTTTTATATTTTTTGTAGCAAGGCTGAGAATTTGCTCTCAAGAACATAATGCAGGGTGCATAAAAAAAATTCAAGAGGGTTTTAAATAAATTACAAAAAGCTTGACAACAAAACAACACTAGAAACATATACACCACTGTATAAAATTTATTTTATCACTATATTTTAAAGCTTTTTTTTAATTTTAATAGTATCCATATACAATAGGAATAATCTTTTTTTAATACCTTTTTTTAAATATTCTCCTTTTTTTTGCACATCGGCGATAACTATACTAATATTAATTTAATACCTATGTATTACCCTAATACTCTAGGAGGCTATGTAATGGTAATAGTATTGGCTACACAAAAGGGCGGTAGTGGTAAGTCTACCATCGCTATTAATCTAGCTGATTATCTAACAACTAAAAATAAAACTATAATTATTGATGCAGATAAACAAGCTACATTATCAGAATCTGATTTTA
>CAKMYR010000201.1 GCA_929200175.1 uncultured Gammaproteobacteria bacterium | reverse complement strand
ATATTATTATCAATCCAGCAGCGTTTACCCATACTTCTATAGCTCTACGAGATGCGCTATTAGCTGTTGGTATCGAGTTTACCGAAATTCATTTATCTAATATCTATAAACGCGAGGATTTTCGGCAAAAATCTTATTTTTCAAATATAGCCAAAGGAACCATTGTTGGCTTTGGAGCACAAGGTTATGAGCTTGCAATAAATGCTGCAATTCAATATATTAAATCAAAACAATTTAAGGAGCCTAATGGACATTCGTAAAGTAAAAAAATTAATGGAGTTACTAGAAAAATCTGGCATGGCAGAGATTGAAATTCATGAAGGCGAAGAATCAATTAGGATTTCACGCTATGGCGACTTACAGCCTGCTGTCATTCCTCAAAATATACCTCAAAACACAATAACCGCCCCTGTAGATTCTTCTGTAAATAAAGAAGATTTATCAAAAGAAATAGCTGATCATCATCAAATTACCTCCCCTATGGTTGGCACTTTTTATAAAGCAGCCTCTCCAACATCTCAGCCTTTTGTTAAAGAAGGGCAACATGTTAATCAAGGAGATACAATTTGTATTATTGAAGCTATGAAAATTATGAATCAAATAAAAGCTGATCAATCTGGCACTATTGTTAAAATACTATGTAATGATGGCGATGCCGTTGAGTTTGGGCAAACATTAATTATCATTAAGTGAATAAAATCAATAAAGTCTTAATTGCTAATCGCGGGGAAATAGCTCTTAGAATTCTTCGTGCTTGTAAAGAATTAGGGATAAAAACAGTAGCGGTTTATTCTCAAGCAGATAAAGACCTAAAACATGTTCGTTTAGCCAATGAAGCAGTTTGTGTAGGCCCAAACAATGTTAATGAAAGTTATTTAAATATCCCGGCAATAATTAGCGCTGCAGAAATAACTCATTCTGACGCTATTCATCCGGGTTATGGTTTTTTATCAGAAAACGCTGATTTTGCAAAAAAAGTAGAGCAAAGTGGTTTTATTTTTATAGGGCCTAAACCTGAAAATATTCAAATACTAGGAGATAAGGTCTCAGCTATCAAAGCAATGCAAAAAGCTGGAGTTCCTTGTGTTCCAGGCTCAAATGGAGCTTTAGGCAATGATATAACTGCAAACACCAAGCTAGCTAATGAAATTGGCTTTCCAGTAATAATAAAGGCATCAGGTGGTGGTGGTGGCAGAGGCATGAGAATAATAGAAGAAGAATCAAGCCTAAAAAAGGATATTGAGCTAACCAAAAGTGAAGCTGTAAGTTTTTTTGGTAACCCAAATATCTATCTGGAAAAATTTCTTACTTCTCCCCGCCATATTGAAATTCAAATTTTAGCTGATGAGTTTGGCAATGTTGTACATCTAGGCGAAAGAGACTGCTCAATGCAGCGTCGCCATCAAAAAGTAGTAGAAGAAGCTCCTGCTGTTGGAATATCTCCAGAATTACGCAATAAAATTGGAGATATTTGCATTAAAGCCTGCAAGGCAATAGGCTATCGTGGCGCTGGTACTTTTGAATTTTTGTTTGAAAATAATCAATTTTATTTTATTGAAATGAATACCAGAGTTCAAGTAGAGCACCCTGTTACAGAAATGGTTACAGGAGTAGATATTGTGCATGAGCAAATTATGATTGCCGATGGACAAAAATTATCCATAACCCAAAAAGACATAAATCTTAACGGCTGGGCTATTGAATGTCGTATTAACGCAGAAGACCCTATTAATTTTATTCCTTCCCCTGGCAAAATTACCAGATATCATGCAGCAGGAGGACTAGGTGTTCGCATTGATTCTCATATTTATAATAACTATGTAGTTCCTCCTTATTATGACTCAATGATAGGAAAGTTAATTACTTTTGCTAGCACTAGAGAAAAAGCTATTATTAAGATGCAAAACGCCTTAGAGGAAATAGTTATTGATGGCATAAAAACCAATATTCCTCTTCAAGCAAAAATTATGCAAGATAAAAATTTTAACAAAGGCGGAATGAATATTCATTATCTAGAAAAAATGTTAGA
>CAKMYR010000200.1 GCA_929200175.1 uncultured Gammaproteobacteria bacterium | reverse complement strand
GTTCTTTAGAAACATAAATTTGAGGGTATAAAGAGTTAACTATAGTTCCTTTTTCGTTTATTTGAGCACCTAAATAAAGGGCTGAATTAAAATATACGGGCTGTAACTTACACTCTTCGTAATCTTCAAATTCATCTATATATGTGATTTTTAAGTGTAAGCCTAATAAAGATTGTAATATTTTATTTTTAGGTATTTCAGTGCTTGTTATTTGATCAAATAGATCTTCAAAATCTATATCTTTATTAGTTATGTATAAAAAATAAACTTTACCATCATGCCAAAAACAATCATATTTTACATTTGTATTTTCAGATAATTCTAGCTCTTGTCGGATATCTATTTTTACTTCTTGATGTGATCGTTTAAAATACTTTTCACTAGATTCATCTTGTATATTATCAATGTGTTTACAAGCTAAAGCTATGTTATTATCATTATTTATTAAAAGTGACTTAATAGTTTTATCAATATCCCTAGTGATATAAATCATATTTGTTATAGCTTTAATAAATTCTTTTTTTTCAGCAATAACATTTTTATTATTATTTAGTTTTTTCATATTTATACATTAACACCTTTAATTATTTTAAGTAGTTGTTCATTTATAATAATTTTTTTAGTTAATTCACTGCAAGTTTTATTATTAATTTTTTTACCTTCGTAAAATATTTTTTCGTTAAATAAATTAAAATAATATATATTACCTTCGTTATTCTCTTGCATCAAATTGTATGTATTATATTCTAAACGAGTGTTTACGTATATAAAACAAATTTCTTCATATTTATTATTAATTAACTCTTTTATTATTTTTATTTTTGCTAATGATTTTTTGTGCGTTGCTAATGATAGCTTGCTATTATCTAAAGTAGACGACCAATTTTTAACATCAATACAAATTAATTTATTATTTACATCAAGATAAAAGTCGAATATTTCGTATGCTTTAAAACCTATTTTGTTTACTATTTCTAGTGTCTCAAAAAAATTAATATTATATAGTAACAATAATTTTTTAAAAATACATTCACCAAAATTACCCTTTAATAACCTGATTATTTTCGGGTGTGGCATAATAGTTGTGTCGGTATTATTAAATAATTTACAACTATATTTAAACAACTCTGTAGCTTTATTTTCTTCAGATAAAAAATCTATACTAGAATGGTAGTTCATTTTTATCTGATCATAGGGTTTATATAAATAGTCTCCGTGCTGTATATCAGTTAAAATTTTAGTTTTTTTATTACAACGACATATCTTTATTGTAGCTAAATCAGGTGTAATTACAAAATACATTTTATCTATTAGTGCAGATAAATAAGTATTTTTTTTAACTAATTTAGTCTTTTGTAATCTAGAAATATATTTTTTAGGATCGCTAAAACTAGAACTATCTCTATAAGCTTGATTAAATTCTATTGCGTTTTTATAACCAGCTTGAGCCTGCTTTAAAATAAGTGGCACTTTTTCTTCAACTAAACTATCAAGATAATAGCTATTATCTATTATTAAATTTTCAAACTCTTTTCTTTTAACATCATCATTAAAACAATAATTTTTTTGTCTTTGTAAACAAAATTCCTTATATTTATAACAATTTAGCGACATACTAGCTAATACAGTTTTATTACGTTTATCATTAATAAATTTATTAAATAATAACATTGACATATTAACTAGGGAATCTGGCAAATAAATTTCCGTTACTATATAAGAATCTTTACGTTCAGTTCTACCAAAGGTTTGTAACAAAATTTTCAGTATTTCAGTCGAATGCTCTTGCATTAATAGTTTATAACATTCAGCATATATTAAATTAGTGCTAAAATCTTTTAGTTTCTTTATTTCTAACGAGCTAGAGTAATGCTTCATTAAAAGTAAAAAGTTACTATTACTATATAATGTACTATCTTCTGAATTCGGATCTTTTATAATATCTGTGTAAAACGGACTATTGATAATAACTAAACGTTCAAAATCTTCTTCAAAATTATAACCTGTATAAGTTATAAAATAATTTAATCCCGTGCTTGCACTTTGAAAAGCAGA
>CAKMYR010000199.1 GCA_929200175.1 uncultured Gammaproteobacteria bacterium | reverse complement strand
ATGAAAATCAAATTCACTAGTTGTTAAGCCAATACCTATAACCTGATAAAAACTAATTAAATATCTATCTCTTGTTGTTCCTGTAATATTGTAACCCCTAGCAATAATCCATTCAGGTTGTTCTATTCTAGCTAATTCATCTAAATGCTTTGAAAAAATATTATCGTAAAAAAAATCGTCCTTTATCCAGCAATTACTTTGTCTTAAATAAGCATCAAGTAATGTATCAACATTAGAAATTTTGCCTTCAGGAATTTTGTCAGCATTAGCTTCTAATCTATTATTGTTTAGTAATGTTTTTATATAATCTTTACCATCCTTAATATCAGGACAACTCATTATATAGGCAGCTGTTAATAGCTTTATATCAACCCAATAATTAAAAATTGCAATGGGTTCTTTATCTTTTATTTCACCAATAATTTTTTTTAGTTTGCTAATATTTTTCTGAATATTATCAGCTTTACGGTTGCTATTTGCTACTAGTTTTTTTGGATCTAAAAATAATGCTAGAATAATAACTTTATTTTGCCTGTTATAGTGTTTATGCTGATATTCAATAAAAAAGCTTTTATGCCAATATACCAATGAATCTATTGCCCACTTTGTTGCTTCTTGATTATTATTTTTTAAAGCACAAACAACCATACGGCTAGTATTTTCAAGATGATTGCATAGGGTTTCTGTTTCGATTTTTTTTAAATAAAATTTCCACAGTTCCCAAGAACCGATAAAGTATTTAATACAACTAGTTTGTCTTTGATTTAACTTATCATCTTTATTATTTATTGCTAGCCATTCAAGTAGTTCAACCCATATAAAATAATGATTTCTAAAATATTCATCTATAACAGCAGAATTTATTTCTTGTTTTTCTTGTTGATGTAAATTAAGTACTTTAGGATAAAAACCACACCATGTTTTATAATAACTTTCAGCTATTAGTTGTTTAGGTATTGATCTTAATTGCTCAATAAATACATTTAAAATATATTTATATTGTTCTTTTTCTTCCTCTTTTATTAAGCATAATATTGTAGCTTCTATTTGTTGATAATTTTTCACTAAGCTTTCTGTTTCCATTTCAAAAAAATATGGACTTGCTTGTTTTAGAGCATCTTCAAGGTAACGAAAAATTGTTGCAGCTATTTTTTCCATATAATATGGTGTTTGTGATTGTTTCACTTCTGAATTTTCATTATAAATATCTAAACATTTAATACTTTCTCTTTCATTTTTAGGTGCTTTTGTCTTTATATAGTAGATAATGTACTTAGTAATAATTTGCATTTGTTTATCAAATGATAAAAACTGTATAGTTTTATATGAAAACCGTGCAAATAAAGCTAGGTTTATCGCAACCCATATCTCCATAGTAATTTCAAAAGCCATCTCACATAAAACTAGAGATGATAATTTTAAGACAATAACTTTAATAACATAGATTATAGCTTGTAACACACTACTAAATATTATCAGTTGCCAACCTGAAATTTCAGTATACATTTTTTGTACTGCTTCATCAGATACTTTACCGTTAAAAAATCTATTCATAAAAGTCACAACGAATGGAAATATAAAAATAAATAGAAAAAATTTTTTCTGAAATAATGCGGTAGGTTGATTTTTATCGGTAGCCATTGTTTCAGATAAATGCAGGCTAAAAATTAACATCACTACAAAAGGTAACATCGCATTAAACAATGGGGGCTTTGATAGTTTGATCATCCATTTTTCAATACAACATAATTCATTACTTTTATTCTTAGATTTACTAAAATTAAATATACCGCCTATCTTCCCAAACATACAACACTCCTGAAGATTACTTGCTACCCATTTAAATGAACAATTTAATTTATAATAACTTAGTTAATATTACAAATCTTCAATATCATTTAATAACCGCACTAAATATCTTACTAGGTGAGCAACTGCTGTATTTACTAGTACAGCATTGCCAATTTGTTGATATATTGAAGTTAAAGATACTTGAAATTTTCAGGAAAGCTTTATACACTGGCAGCTTTTAAGTATCAGCTTGTTTGCAATTTATTGTGATGTAAAA
>CAKMYR010000198.1 GCA_929200175.1 uncultured Gammaproteobacteria bacterium | reverse complement strand
GTTTTACTGTTTTTGCTATTAATTTTTTTAATATATTAACATCATCATATTGTTTACAACCAATTATCGCCATTAATTGTTCTGCATTTTGTAATAACTCTAATTGCATATTCCAAAATTGTTGATCTAGTAAGTTTTTTTTAGGATTAGCTTTTAATTTAATATTATTTTTATCTAAATAATCTAATATATATGGTTTAAATTTCGCTAAATTGCTATAAACTGCATCACCAAAAGTTTTATAAATCCAGCTCATTTCATCTACTAAATTTTTAGTAAAACGTAAGGAGGCAATACTTTCTGTAGTAAACTTAGCCGAGAGTTGCAATGGTCGTTCTACAGTAATTTTGTTATAACCGAAATATTCATTAGGGTAAATTTTAGAAATGTCTGTTGGTTTAAAATCTAAATACAGTTGCGTAATTTGTTCGATATGTGTGCTTGTTAGCTCACAATTTTTAGCTCCTAAGTTTTTACGAAGCTTTGTATAGAGTTCTAGAGCATTTATTAACTGTACTTTGCCTTTTCTGTGTTTAGCCTTTTTGTTGTTTACAATCCATACATAAGTTGGAATACCAGTATTATAAAATATATTTTTAGGTAAGGCTATAATGCATTCTAGCAGGTCATTTTCTATAATACTTTTACGTATTTCACTTTCACCACCGCCAGCATTTCCTGAAAACAGAGCAGAACCATTATGAACTGAAGCAATACGACTGCCTAACTCGGTATCATGCTTCATTTTGCTAATCATATTTTGTAAAAATAATAATTGTCCATCAGATATAGTTGGCAATCCTACTTTAAAGCGATGGTCTTTTATCTCTTCTTTGCCTTTTTTGCCTCTATCTCTAACAATTTTACTTTCATCTTTTTCCCAGTCTACACCGTACGGAGGGTTAGATAACATAAAGTCAAATTTTAATTCAGAAAAACCATCTTTTGATAGCGTAGAACCAAAGGCAATATCTCCGGTTTGCTCACCTCTAATAAGCATATCAGAAGTGCATATGGCATAGGTTTCAGGGTTAAGCTCCTGCCCATAAAGCACGCAAGAAGCATGTTCACTTATTTCTTGCTGAATATGATTTTCAGCTTCAATCAGCATGCCACCAGTACCACAAGCAGGATCATAAATTAAATAGGTGCCTTTAGCTATTTTATCTTTTACTGGCACAAATAAAATATTAGTCATTAATTTAATAACTTCTCGCGGAGTAAAATGTTTTCCTGCTGCGGCATTATTATCTTCATTAAATTTTCTAATTAATTCTTCAAAGACATAACCCATACCTAAGGTAGTGAGTGCTGGTAATTTTATTCCTTTGCTGTTAACAGTATCATAAGGAGTTAAATTAATTTCTGATGATGCAAACTTGTTAAGAAGCAAGCAGGTGATTTCTGCTTCTTTTAAGGTTTCTAATTGATTTTTTAATTTAAATTTACTAATGATTTGTTGTACGTTATCACTATAGCCATCTAGGTAAGTTTCAAGATTGCTATCAATATGATCTGTATCTTCTAATAAGCTTTTAAAAGTAAAGTTTGAACTATTCCAGAATGGATAGCCAGTTTCTGCCGTGAGTGCAGATTTATCGTCAATTTTATTTTCTTCCATAAACTTGAAAGTTTTTAGAACTTTATCTTTAGTCGGAACTAATAAAGCATCTAAACGCCTCAATACGGTGAACGGTAAAATAATATCTCGGTATTTACCTTCATCAAAAGTACCCCTTAAAACATCATCTGCAATATTCCAGATGAAACTAATAATTTTATTGTGAGTTTTGGTATTCATATTTTCCTTATGGTGTAATGAAAAGTTATCTATTCATCTGCTTACGAAAAAAACATGAGTTTTTGTTAGGGTTGTTTTTGTTATTAAATTAATATATTTACTGTTTTAGACTATAAGCACAATGGATATATCTATCCACTTATTGTTTAATAATGGCTTAAAATATCATTATTTTGTTAGCAAGGCAAACAAATTTTTTGTTAAATAGAACTTTTAAAATTTATGAAATTAACGCTGTTATTCGTGAACAAATTAAAACTGCGGTGAAGAATCATCAAA
>CAKMYR010000197.1 GCA_929200175.1 uncultured Gammaproteobacteria bacterium | reverse complement strand
TTAATAATTAAGCGAATCTTAATAATATAACATCAAATTACAGCTACTTTTGCTTTATTTCCTAAAATAAAACCTAGCTATTTTCAAAAAATAATTTATTTTCATAAAATGCATGATGCAAAGAAAACACTCGAAGATATTTAGCTAGATATATAAAAACATTAAAAAAATCACTAAAATATTATTACATATTAAAAACTTGCTTTAGGAATTTTTTAGTAGCTTTATCTTTTGCTAAAGATAGAGCTGTTTCTCCTCGATTACTTTTTATTTTAGGATTGATACTTTTAAATTTTTTTAATTCTTTGACTACTTCTACATTCCCTGCCATCGTTGCTGCCATTAATGCGGTATATCCATCTTTATTTTGAAAATTAATATCAAAATTAGGTAGTTTAGATAATTCTATAATTGCACCAATATTTTTATTTATCACAGCTAATGATAATGCTGTATGCCCATCTTGTCTTTGCAAATTTACATTTATATTAGGTATTTTTGCTAATTCTCTAATTGCTTCTATATTTCCTTTATATGCAGCGGCCATTAATGCGGACCAGCTATCATTAGCTTGTAAGTTAGCATCAATTTTAGGAACTTTTGCTAATTCTTTGATTACTTCCACCCTTTCACGATAAGTAGCAATCATTAATGCCGTAGCACCATCTTTATTTTGAAAATTAATATTAAAATTAGGTAATTTTACTAATTCTTTTATCGCATCTATTTTTCCTTCTTGTATAGCAAGAAGTAATGCTGTGCCATTATAGTTATTTTGTAAATCTGTATTGATATTATCAAAAGTTGCTAATTCTCTAATTGCTTCTACATTTCCTTTACTAGTAGCTACCATTAAAGCTGACCAGCCATCTTTATTTTGAAAATTAACATCAAAATTAGGTAGTTTTGCTAATTCTTGAATTACTTCGATATTTTTATTTATCATAACCAATGATAGTACATAGTTATTCTGTAAATTTGCATTTGTATTAGGTAATACAGCCACAGATAATGCTGTATAACCAGATATATTCTGCACGTTTACATCGATATTAGGGTTTTTGGCTAACTCTTTAATTATATCTTTGTTCCCTTTTTGTACAGCATACATTAATGCTGTAAATCCGTACTCATCTTGTAAGTTAGTATTAATATTAGGTAGTTTTACTAATTCTTTAATTGCTTCTACGCTACCTTCAATTGCGGCCAGCATCAATGCCGTACACCCTCCTTTAGTTTGAAAATTAACATCAAAATTAGATAATTTTGCTAATTCTTTGATTGCAGCAATTCTCCCTGCTTGCATAGTAGCCGCTAACTCCCTAAGGTCATTATTAATTTGTAAATTAGGATTAGCTAATTCTTTTATTTCTTCTAGATTTATCTTGCTTGTGGATAGTATTAATGCCGTAAAGCCATTGTTATCTTGTAAGTTAGCATTTAATTTTGGAAATTTTGCTAATTCTTTGATTGCTTCTATGTTTCCAATCCCTGTAGCTGTTATTAACGCGGTATGCCCATATTTATTTTGGTAATTGACATCAAAATCAGATAGTTTTGCTAGCTCTTTAATTATAGAACTATTCGCTTTTTGTACGGCACACATCAATGCGGTAGAACCATATTTATCTTGCAAATTAGAATTTAATTTTGGAAATTTAGCTAATTCTTTAATTGCTTCTACATTTTCTTTTATAACAGCAATAATTAAAGCTGTACGACCATTTTCATCTTGTGCATTTACATTAATATTAGGCTGTTTAGCTAATTTTCTTATTTCCGTTAGATTATTATTTTTAACAGCAGTGATTAGTGAAGTGTTATCTTTAGATGGTGATTTATAATCAGGATTTAAAACAAGTGGTGTATTATCCTTTGCTAGCGAATAAGCATAATTATTAATAAGTATACTGTATAATAAGAACGCAAATAAACAAGAACTAGCAATTAAGCGTTTAGATCTATAGGAAAAACAAAACATAAAACCACCTATTTAAAAATACTACAGAAAATTAAATTGCTTTTTAAAAATATGTGCTATAGGATTTTCTGCATCAGCATGATATTTGTTTAATAACTC
>CAKMYR010000196.1 GCA_929200175.1 uncultured Gammaproteobacteria bacterium | reverse complement strand
GACCAAGGTATCGTCCGATTTAGCTAGATCTAAGTTGCATAAACAGGTACCTGATGACTATAGTGGAATGGTAACATATAAAAAATATTATACGTTGGTTAATAGCTATGCAAATTTAGCTGTTAAATCTATTAAAAAGAATATTAATAGAATGGTAGATTTAATAAATAATTTAGAAAATCTATCTTTATGCGAGCAGGCTTATGAAGAATTTATTAAACAGTTAAAATCACAAAAACAATCAAAGTTGGCAAAAGATGATAGTTGTTTATTATGGGAAAATATTAATAAGGTGATACGCAAAAATAAGTGTTATCATGATACAAACTGGGCATTACCTGAAGAACAAATTGCTATTCTTGAAAAAATTGCTAAACAATTAAAACCTACAAATATTATTAACTTATACAAACATTTATTTGTTGAAAATGATAATTGTCTTTATGAAGAAGATATAGCAAATAAAAGAAAAAATGCTGTTGAGCAAATATTTAATGATGGTGATATTGACAAAGTGTTGGAATTGGCTGAAAAAGTGGAATCTCCTTATAAGGTTGGTGAAGCACTTGCAAAACTAGATAGAGATAACATTGAAAAAGATATCTTTCCTGACTTATTAGATATAACAAATAGAACATATATGTTAATAATATCTGGCTTTATTAAAAATTATGGTAACAAGTGGAGCTTGTATAACAATAAATGGCCTAATTATCAAAAAAGTTGTTTGTTAATTAATATGCCATTTAATGAAAAAACTTGGCAAGAAGTTGAGAAGCTTGATGAAGCTAGTAAACAACAGTATTGGCAAAATACTCAAGTTTATCCACATTCAATTGATAATGATACTAGCTTTGCAGTAGAGCAATTATTAAAATACCAGCAATCTCATCAAGCTATTACACTATTATACTTTGAACTTATGGATAATAAAAAAATAGAAGCATCGAAATGTATACAAGCTCTCGTTGATTGTAAGGATAATAAAAAATATATTGAATCTAATAAATATCATATTATTAAGCTAATAAATTTTTTACAGCAAGATCGTAATATTGAAAAGAAGATATTGAAAAAATTGAAACACTATATTTAGACTTATTAAAATACGAACCTGATTTTAAACCAAAATTTGCACATAAAAAACTGTCAACATCTTCTGATGTTGTTTCTGAAACATAAAAAAATATAGTAGCAACATTAAATAATTCTGATGATATGTGTGATAGGTTTTATTATCAAGCACTTACTTCAATGGGTATTTATCCTAGTTTATCTGAGGTAAGAGCAGAACCAGATTTAGCATTGGACTGGCAAGATAAAGCAGAATCCATGAAAAAAGCCGGTTTTAATAAATTCGCCACAACTTTAAATAAGATAGCTACAGCATGCAATCCAAAAGTACAAAGTTTTAGACATAAACGACAATTGCATATGAAGTAGCACATTGGTAACCTGTAAAATTCATAAAAATAAAAAACGTATGCCCTGCTTGCTTAAATTGTTAGATAATGGAATACTTAACATGTCTAAAAAATAGACTATAGCAATTACAAATTAGGGTGTTGCTTTATATCAATTGGCAATCCATTATAGTTTATAATATGAGGTTGAAGTATGAAATTAAGCGATAATGCTCAAATATTGATACCAATAACTACTATAATAATTCTTATTGGGTTATTAAAAATGCCATATGCTTATTATACGTTTGTCAGAATTTTTGCCTGTGGCACTTTTGGCCATCTTTGTTACATAACTTATCAACAGCAAAAATTCTTTTTTGTTACTATTTTCGCTATATTTGCAGTTCTTTACAATCCAATATTTAGAGTTTTTTTAAAACGTGAAATATGGTTTTTTATAAATATATTTTCTTGTGTACAACTTGGGCTAGTATATTTTAAATATCGAGACCAATAAATATAGGAAAATAAAGATATAAAAAGAGTAGTGGCGATATGAGACCACGCTTATGGATTATATAAAATTGATATTTACCTAATAAACTCTTACCAACAATAGCATCTATAAGATCGTAACTTCATCTATATATTGATAAGTGAGTTAGCTACTTAGTTGAAAATATTCGTTGCTACAAAGGTTTC
>CAKMYR010000195.1 GCA_929200175.1 uncultured Gammaproteobacteria bacterium | reverse complement strand
CCATGATAAAAGTGATTAAAGCCAACTTCATATAATATTGCCGAAGAAGAAAAAGAAGCTATATGCCCTCCTAAATCATATGGTAGTTGATTTGCTTTTACTACAATAATCATAGCATTCCAACGCACAATAGCTGCAATTTTTTCTTCAATTAAAGGGTTAATATCTGTTTTGATTTCTTTATCTTTAGCAATGCTATTAATGTAAGAGGTTTGAATTCCTGTAGGTAAAACCATACCATCTCTATGAGCGATATCTATTAATTGATTAAGTATAAATTTTGCACGGTCTTCACCTTCAACTCTACAGACTGATTTAAATGCTGCTATCCATTCTTGGGTTTCTAATGGATCAATATCTTTATTTGACATAGGTAAATATTAAAATTATTAAAAGTTATTTTATTAAATATTTATTTAATAAAAAAATTACAAAAAAAGATATAAATCCAAATAAAATTTGCCATATTTCTGATAGAAAAAAAATATTTTTAACAATATAAGAAGTAAAAAATAAAGCTAATATTGGCAATATGTAAAATAAAAATGCATATTTAAATAGTTTAATTGATGATATTTCTAAATTAACAAAATCACCCACTGATATATTTTCTTGTAAAGGTTTAGTAAATGTAGAATAACGCCTTAAATTATTAATTATGCCAATACCACAACCGCTTTTAGCGCTACATTTACTACAACCAAAAGAGCGGTCTATATTAAGAGTCATAAGTTTTTCTTTATCATTAATCTTTATGACTTGAAATTCTTTTTGCATAAAATGAATGTTAAATAATTAAATTATATTTTATATCATCATTTTGAATTATCCATTAAAATTACATATTTTTATTATCTTTTTATGTTAATTTCAAAATCAATTTTCAAAGCTTATGATATTCGTGGAATAGTTGAGCAGGATTTCAGTCCAGATATTGTTAAATTAATTGGCCTAGCTATTGGTAGTGAATCTATTGATAAAGGCGAGCGAGGCATAGTAGTTGGACGTGATGGAAGGCTTAGTGGCGCACAATTAATGAATGATTTAAAAGCCGGCATTAAACAAAGTGGCTGTCATATTATTGATATTGGTATGACTCCAACACCTTTAGTATATTATGCTATTTATGCCAAAGGAGCTAGTTCTGGAGTTATGATTACTGGCTCTCATAATCCTCCAGAATATAATGGATTTAAAATAGTAATTGCTGGAGAAACACTCTCAAGCGCAAGAATTCAAGACTTATATTTAAGAATAATAAATAATAATTTTCATCAAGGCTCTGGTACTTCAACCATGGTTGATATTGAAGAAGATTATATAAATGAAATTAAAACAGATATTAAAATTAAAAAAAATATTAATGTTGTTGTTGATTGTGGCAATGGTATAGCAAGTAATATTGCTCCTAAATTATTTACAGAATTAGGAGCTAAGGTGGATAAATTATTTTGTACAGTTGATGGTAATTTTCCTAATCATCATCCAAATCCATCTGATCCTAATAATCTAAAAAGCTTGATAGCTAGAGTTAAAGAAACTAAAGCAGATTTAGGATTTGCCTTTGATGGAGATGGTGATAGGCTTGGATTAATTGATAATAAAGGTAATATAATTTGGGCTGATAGACAAATGATGCTTTATTCAGAAGATGTCTTAAAAAATAATCCTAAAGCTAATATTGTATTTGATGTAAAGTGCTCTTCTTTATTAGAGGAATATATAATTAAGCACGGCGGTAATCCTATAATGTCAAGAACAGGACATAGTTTTATCAAAGCTAAATTAAAACAAACTAAAGCTAAACTTGGCGGAGAAATGAGTGGGCATATTTTTTTCAAAGATCGTTGGTATGGTTTTGATGATGCAATTTATACCGGCGCTAGATTATTAGAAATAATATCAAACCAAGATAAAACCTGTGAGCAGATATTTAATGATTTACCAAATAATGTTAGCACTCCAGAAATTAATATTTATTTTAATGAGCAAGAGCAGCAATTTAAGGCAATGGAAAAACTTATTAGTAATATTAATTTTCCTAATGCAAAAATAATAGATATTGATGGTATAAGAGTTAATTATGAAAAAGGATGGGGATTAATTAGACCATCTAATACTATGCCTTGCTTGGTATTACGC
>CAKMYR010000194.1 GCA_929200175.1 uncultured Gammaproteobacteria bacterium | reverse complement strand
AAAATAAACCATTTATTTTTTATTTTTACTATTTAGTCATACTTATATATAATTACACGAAAATCCTGTTAATACTCACAAAATGCTATTAATTCGTGGCCTTAAAAACTTAACTAGCTATAAAAAAGCGTCAGCAGTAACTATTGGCTGCTTTGATGGCATTCATATAGCCCATCAAAAAATCATATCTCAAATGATTAAAAAATCTTATAAATTACAGCTTAACTCTGTTTTGATTTCATTTAATCCAAGCCCTCAAGAATTTTTTGTTAAAAAGCAATCAACATTAACCAGCTTTAGAGAAAAACATGAATTATTAGAAAAAACAGGTTTAGATTCACATTTGATAATTAAATTTGATAATAATTTTGCTAATACTAAAGCAGAGGACTTTATTGTAAATATTTTGATTAATAAATTAAATATGAAGTATTTAATAGTAGGAGATGATTTTCTTTTTGGGGCTAATAAAAGCGGCAATTTTGAATTATTAAAAAAATTTGCAGCCAAATATAATTTTATATTGGAGAATAAAAAAAGTATTCTTCATCAAGATTTAAGAGTAAGCAGTTCAAAAATTAGAGAATTGCTTTTAAACGGCGATATTAAATCAGCAGAAAAAATGTTAGGACGAAAGTTTTTAATCTCTGGCAAAGTTATTCATGGAGAAAAATTAGGGCGGCGTATAGGATTTCCAACTATTAATATCTCTTCTAAAAATAGAAAAATTCCAATTCTAGGAATCTTTGCAGTTAATGTATTACTTAAAGATAAAGTTTATAACGGCGTATGCAGCGTAGGGACTAGGCCTACTGTTGATGGTAAAGAAAATTTACTTGAGGTTTTTATGTTTGATTTTGCTAGCAACATCTATGGGCAAAGAGTTGTGGTTATTTTTAAAGAAAAAATTCGCGATGAAAAAAAATTTTCCTCAATTGAAGAATTAAAATTAAATATTCAAAAAGATGTAGATATTGCTAAGCTTTATTTTAATACTAAACAAGCCTCCAATTGATAGTTTGTCCAGCCATAAAGGGTACTATTGTTAAATCTGAAAATTTATATTCTTTAGCAATCGATGTTGTTTGCTTTTGCAAAGAAATAGTGGTTGTATTATATGGTATGCCATAAAAATCTGCCCCAAATTTTGATGCAAAGTCTTCTAGTTTATCAATTGAGTTAGCTTTTTCAAAGGCCGTTGCATATAATTCAATTGCGTTAGGAGCAGAAAAAACTCCGGCACAGCCACACTCTGATTGTTTTTCAGTTTTGCTATGGGGCGCTGAATCAGTCCCTAAAAAAAACTTAGGATTACCACTAGTTGCTGCTTTAATAAGTGCCGCTTGATGATTAGATCTTTTAAGTACTGGCAAACAATAATAATGAGGCCTGATACCTCCTACAAGCATATCATTACGATTAGCTAGCAGGTGATGGGCTGTTATGGTTGCTGCGATTTTTTTGCTTGTCTGTAAAACAAAATCAATTGCATCTTTGCTAGTTATATGCTCTAAAACTATTCTTAAATTAGGAAAATCATGTACAAGTTTTACTAGCACTTCTTCAATAAATACTGCTTCTCTATCAAAAATATCTACATCATGTCTAGTTACTTCTCCATGTATTAAAACAGGCATATCTACTTTTTGCATCTCTTCAAGAACTGGATAAATGTTCTTAATATCGCTTACGCCATTATCAGAATTTGTAGTTGCTCCTAAAGGATATAATTTAGCTGCCTTAACAAAATCAGTTTGTGCCGCAATATTTATATCATAAGCTTTTGTATTGTCAGTTAAATATAGAGTCATAAGAGGCTCAAACTTACTGCCTTTAGGCAAAACTGATAAAATTTCTTCGCGATAAAGTCTTGCTGCGTTTGTATTTGTAATTGGAGGCGTTAAATTAGGCATTACAATAGCTCTTTTCATCTGTGATGCGCTCATTCCTATTACCGATTTTAAAATATTTCCAGAACGCAAATGCAGATGAAAGTCATCTGGGCTAATTATAGTTAATATGTCTTTTTTATTTACAGTTGTCATAATAATAGCAACTTTATTTTATCTTTATTTTTTGATTACTGAGGGTAAATCACTCCCAACATTTTATTCTTTTTAGCTCCAGTTATTGTTGTTAAATCTAATGGCTTAGAGTTTAATCTTTGCTTAGCAAAAAAAGAAAATGC
>CAKMYR010000193.1 GCA_929200175.1 uncultured Gammaproteobacteria bacterium | reverse complement strand
GTATAGAACTCATCTTGTGGATTATTCCGATATGTCAGAACTTAAAAAGTTATCTAGCAAAGGCGAAGCAGTATTACTTTTAATACTAAGCTTGTCGTTACTATCGCAAACATTAACTAAATGAATGCAACAAAGTGCAACGCCATTACATAGTTTTGCTTCTGATAACATTTAATTGTTTAATTTAAAAAAACAAAGTAAAATGTATATTTAATTCGAGGGTAGTAATTATGGAAGAAAATACTTTAGATAAAGAAAATGAAATAAAACTATTAGTTGCTAATTCAATAAAGCAATTTGCAGCAAAGTTTAAATTAAAGCATGAAAATCAAGTTAATGATCTAAATGGTGTTATTAATAGGAAGATTCATAACATTTTTATTGCTGAATTAGGCGAGGATATAAAATACTATTCTGCACTTGTAAGATCTTTCGATAGCTCATTAGGCAAAAAGCTTGAAAGCTTAGCAATAGACATTGCAAAAATATCATTTTTTGTAAAAAAAGAAGTTAATGGAAAAATAGGGGATGATCAAAAATCACGAATTGCAAAATTAATTAGCAAATACAAAAAGAAGAACCAAAAACAACCGACCATAGATGATTATCAATTTTTAAGAAGGCCTCTAAAAGATGATCATTTGTCATCTGAAAGTCATGAAAGTGATTATTACTTAATTGATAAAGAAACAAAAGAACAATTCTTAATTGAGCTTAAAATAGGTGGTGATCTTGATACTAAAAAAGCACCCTCTGAAAAGCAAGCATTATTAGAACAATTTGCAATTCTTTCTAGCACTCTTGCTGAAAATAAAAGTATAAAAATTTTTTTTGCAACAGGATATAATAGATATGGGGAAGGCAATCAATGGAAACAATCAAGCGTAAGAAAATATTTTGCTGATGAAGAGCTATTGATTGGTAGTGCTTTTTGGAATTTTATCTGTAAAATGGATAACGGCTATAAGATAGTAATAGAATCTTATAAAGAAAATGCACACTTTATTAGAAATGCATTAGAAGCAATTAAATCAATTTATTTAAATTAATTATGAAAACACTTATAAAATGGCCAGGTGGCAAAACAAAAGAATTTCAATATATAAAAAACTTAGTTCCTAGTTTTGATCGCTATATTGAACCATTTTTTGGAGGGGGAGCAATTCTTTTTCAGCTTTCTCCTAAAAAAGCAATTATTAATGATATTTGCACAGAATTAACTGATTTTTATAGTCTAATTAAAAAAGAAAATCAACGAGAAGATTTTAAAAATGAACTTTATAGCTATGTGGAACATTGGGAAAAAATACCTGAATATATTAAAACTTTTAAAGGCAATATAGTTAACTTTTACTCTAAATATAAAGACGAAGATATTTCAGATATCGAGTTATCAGAATATATAAAATATATACTTGAAAAAACAAAAAAATATTTTGATAGCTTTTTTCATAATGATTTTTGTGTAGATAATAAAAATCTATTCAAGCAAATAAAATTAAATTTAATATCTAAAATAATACGCACAAAAAAAATTGAGAAACAACGTGGTAGCCTTCCTGAAGGAGATTTACAAAAAAATATAGAAACTGCCTTTAGAAGTGGTTTTTATATGCATTTTCGAGATGTAATGAATTTCAATAATTCTAAATATAAACTTTATCTTCCTAAAAAAATAGCAAACTATTATTTCATTAGAGAATTTTGTTATGGCTCAATGTTTCGCTTTAATAAAAGTGGCTATTTTAATATTCCTTATGGTGGAATTGCCTATAATAAAAAAGATTTTCGAAGTAAAGTAGATTATATTTTTAGCCACGAAGTCAAAAAAGTTTTTGAAACAGCAGTTATTAAAAACCAAGATTTTGAAGATATTTTTAATAATTATGATTTCACCAGTAAAGATTTTATTTTTCTTGATCCGCCGTACGATTCGGATTTTAGCGATTATGAAAAAAAAAGTTTTGACAAAAATGATCAAAAACGATTAGCGCAACGTCTATATAAAACAAAAGCAAATTTTATTCTTATTATTAAAGATACTCCGTTTATTTCTAACCTTTATAAAAATAAAGACGGTATAAAAGTTGATTGTTTTGAAAAAACATACCTTTATAATGTAAAAGGTCGCAATAATAGAGATGTTGAACATTTAATTATATATAATTTTTAAACTATGAAAGAAAATATAAATACAATAAT
>CAKMYR010000192.1 GCA_929200175.1 uncultured Gammaproteobacteria bacterium | reverse complement strand
TACATTTGATTCCTTGTTGCCAGCATATTTTTTTCTTGCTTTTTCAATTATTTCTTTTTCATTATCATGCTTTCCTATATTTCTTGAACATAAGCACAACATGTATTTAGTATTTTTATTTTGAATGAATTTATCTATAGATTGTAATAACCGGCTTAGTTGCTCCATCCGGTTATTAACCATGCTTTCTATTTTATCATCAGGTATTTCATCAAATGTTGCTTTAATTTTAGCTTTAACCGTATTTACATCATCATAAAGATCAAACAACTGACCTGTATTTGGTTGCAGAAACCCTATATTTATTTTTATGCCATTACCTTTATAATTTCTTTGATTTTTATAAATTTCATGAATTTGCTGTTTTTGTGTAGTACAGAGCTCAATAAAGCGCTTATCAAGATTATTTTTTAAATAATAATAATCAAAATTATGCAATACTGTTTTAGCATCTGCAGTGGCACTAATACCAATTACTTCTGCCCCATTAGCTACAATTTGCATTAATGACCCTGTTGCAGACATTGGTAAATCATAATTTTCAAATTCAACACCATCTGTACAAGCGCCTTCACGAGTAACCCGAAGATAATTAAAGCCTGATTTATGAAAACCATTATTAAAATTTAAAGTTGTATCTGATGTTATATTCTTAAAACCTTTATTATTTATATAAGAGATAAAATCTTTTTTAACATTGGTTTTTAATAAGCTATAATAATATAACAATGAATCTATAGCAGCTGTTAATGATGCACTCTTGGCCTCAATATTTTTATCATTATTATATATTTTATATGCTGCTTTTTTTAAGCAACTAAGAAATGATAAATACGCAAGTCCTCGTTCGATAATTACGTTTGGAAAGTTGCTAGCATTATTTTTTGCTAAATCACATTCACGTTGTTTACAAGTTATTAAATGTACATGTTGATCTTCAGTTGCTGCTGTGGCATCTACCCAATCAGTTATGTTTTTGTTATCTTTGCCTTTATTGCGTAATCTGCCATTTACCACTAGAGTAGATAATATATTCTGTGAAGAAAAAAGCTGTATAGGGTCATAGCTAGTTAAATTTTCATCTACATCCCATTTATACTCAGATTTAAAATTACTTGTCGCAACTTCTGCAATTTTATCTATTGCTGGTTGCATTATTTCTTTTACTCCTTTGTAACGTGGAGAATTATTAATTTTAGAAGGAAGTGCCAATTTATATACAGTATCGAAACCGTTTATAATTTTATATGCTTCGCCTTTGATAATATTTCTAGCAAAAACACTTTCTTGTTTATCAAACTCGTCAATAATAAGCATATGGTTATTATATTCATTCCGAAAACTAAATCTACCATTTGAATGTGTTATTGGGTTTAAATATTTATCAGTTGTCATAAAAATAACGCTAGCATCAAAGTTAACAAACTTAGTTGCAGGAAATATCTCGATCATGGCATTAGTAATAGCAACAGGAACTTCTTCATTAGTTTTTTTAAATTGTTTTAATAAATTTCGGTAACAATTAAGTAATTCACGATTAAGAGCTTCACAAGATTTTTTAAAATCATCGGTGGTTGTAGATGTATTATTTTGATCTTTTAACTTTTTTCTTTCTTTACACAGATAGAATATATCATTTAATTTTTTATTTTCAGCAAAATGACTGTTTATTAGCTCAGTAATAGTAGTATCAAATAAATTATTAATTTGATCAGGATTTGCCTCTAAGTAAAGAATTTGTGATTTTAAAAAGCTACGATGATAATCCATCAATCTTTCATCTTTATCTATTAACTTGTGAACTTCATCATGAAACCCTTTCAGGTTATCTTTCGTATCTGTTATAATAATAACAGGTTTACGTTTAATTTCCTTTTTTGCTATGCTCGCTATTTTATTATACATAGATTGCGCATGCTTTTTTGCGCTATCTTTTGCAGCAGATTCTTGTATTATATTGTTTATTTGTTGTGCATAATTAGTTAAATCATCCATAAATGAGTTATATGTCGACTTTTTATTATCCCATAACTTGCCATTATCTATTTTTTTTAATACTTTAGTTACAATTTTAGTAAGATTTTGTTTTGACTTTTTAAAACCTTGAATTTCAGATACCCAATAGAGAAATTTTTCTATAGATTCAACAATTTTTTTTATATTAGGCATATAGCTACTTTTAACTATAGAAATTAATTCATCT
>CAKMYR010000191.1:1720-2205 GCA_929200175.1 uncultured Gammaproteobacteria bacterium | reverse complement strand
TCAAGTACTGGTCATTTCTTTTAATTGTTTATTTTTTTTTCAGTCGAATTATAGCCCCACGTTTGTAATTGACCTCAAGAACAGATTGCTATTGCGTAAACTTTATACCCTTAAATACAGCTTATTTTAGATGTGATTAGATATGGTTAGATAGTGGTTAGATACTAAATTTGCTATCTAACCACTAAACAACCTATTTATGACTTTATTTATATATATTTATATATATTTTAAGTATTTGGTTAGATAGTGGTTAGATAGTGGTTAGATACTTGGTTAGATAGCAAAAGATATAAATACCCTATAAAAACAGTAGTTTTTGTAATCTTGGTTAGATGGGTTAGATACTATGGTAAAAAAACTCTCTATACGTGGTTTTACAGAAAACCACATGCAGAGTAATTTTTGCCGAAAATATCTAACCCATCTAACCAATTAGACACAAAAAAAAGCTACAAGCCCCATTTTTAAAGGGCTGTAGCTTT
>CAKMYR010000191.1:251-1710 GCA_929200175.1 uncultured Gammaproteobacteria bacterium | reverse complement strand
CTATCTAACCATCTATCTAACCATCTAACCATCTATCTAACCATCTATCTAACCATCTAACTATCATCGAACAAATAACAGTCATTTACTTTTAAATATACGTTATGCAGCACTACTCTGTTGCCTCTAATTTTTGTAAAAGTTGTTTTTTTATCTAAACCAAACTTGCTGACAAGATGCATTAGAAGTCTTGTTTTAAAAGTAGTGATATTGATAACCTTTAGCCCTTCTGCATCACAGAATAACAGATAACAGTCATATAATTTTATTTTTGCTCTACGTACCCTTTCTCGCATATCGCTTTCATACCAACCCTTTTTGCACCCTAGTTGCACCCATTGTTCAGTAATTCCATTTGTTTTTTTATGTACTCCCACACACTCATGTATAAACCGATATATAGTGTCTGTTGCTATAAGAGTTTGTTTTTTATCTTCATTAGTTAGTGCTAATTCTTCACATTCAGCTATTTTTTGAGGTGTAAAATAAGTGATTAATTTGTTTGCTATCGCCGGCAGTTCTTTTTTTAAATCATCAATTAAATTTCTGTTCTGGTCTTTTTTCGATATCTGGTTTTCAAAATGTATTAGCACTCTGCGATTATACATCGCAGTTGTTTCTTCAGGTATAACCATCGCTTCATTGCTAAAAACCCCGATAACTGCCTGCAGTCTGCTGTAATAAATTTTATTATGTTTTGGATTATGTGGTAGTTTATCCCCTCCGATAATCGACTTTGTAATTTCAAATGTACCGAAATTCTTGCCCGCTTCGGGCATTAATATACTTAAAGCTCCAATCAGGTATGCAGTAGTATGTTTTTCATGCTCTAATGCTTTAAATGTAGTATATTTACAACATTCTTCTCCAAGAAATATCTCAATTAATTTCATAAATATTGATTTACCCGTGTCGCTAGCACCAACAATTTCAGTATATAGCTTTAAATCAAATCTATTAGTTAAATGTAAATATAAAGAAAATAAGATAAGTTCTATTCTAACTTTGTCTCCTTTTGACCATGTATTGACAGTATTGTCAAATACAGGACATTGATCTGCATTAATATCATAATCGCAATCAATATATGTCTCTATACCATGTTTTTTATCATGCTGTAGAAACTCTCGTGTAATTGCATTTTTAACTCCATTTTTAAACGCAATTAGTCCAGCTTGCCTTTGAGGTTTCTCATCACACAAACCTTTTAATGCATTTAAAGTCGTATTCAATTTACTTGTTGAGCAGTGCCATTTTTCTTTTACAGCTGTTTTTATGATGTATCTAAAAACAACATCATCACTGACTATGTTAAATTTATTGTTTTCATATCTGTAGAACTCTTTACTATCTGTGTTCACATAGATTGATTTAAAAAAATGATATTTTTTTACTAGTTCTTCGGCGATGTCAGCATCTTTGAAACTGTCATTAATCCTTATATCAAGTGCTTTTTTTA
>CAKMYR010000191.1:0-241 GCA_929200175.1 uncultured Gammaproteobacteria bacterium | reverse complement strand
CACTTAGATAATGCTTTTGCTTTTTCTTTGCTTGTTAAACTAGATGCTAGTGATTTAAAAACTGAACTGTTAATTAAATCTGAAAAAATAGATAAGTTTTTACCAGTTCTAACTTCATTAGCATTAACATTTTCTTTCGTAGACTGTTCAGAATTTTCAACACTGAAAGTTTCTTGCTTAATTTGCTTGTATTGTGTTTCTGTTTCATTTATAATTTTCATGTTCTATCTCATAAGAACAA
>CAKMYR010000190.1 GCA_929200175.1 uncultured Gammaproteobacteria bacterium | reverse complement strand
AAGTTAAATATTTGTTAACTCATGTTGGATTAGATCTATCTGATAGTCAAAATCACAAATTACTTGAAGAATTAGTTCCCGTAAGAGAGATGTTTGATGTTACTAATCTAGAGTTTGATGAAATTATGCAACGAGATATCGATGATGCTAGAATTTCAGCAGAAATGATACCATATCTTTTAGATGATAAAACTCAAGGTACTGTTAAGTTTTTTCCGCCTATTGTAGTTATTTGTTTACCTATAAAAAATGATCGTAACAAGCCTAGTCCTTATTATCCTAAGTTAATTATAGAAAAAAATAATGATGAAGGAGGAGGAACTGGAGAAGGTTGGTATATAACTCAGAGTGGTGAAAAAGGTTCTGAGGTATTTAAATTTAAACAGCCCATCGTTAATAAAAAGCCCAGTCAACACGATTTAGTAGAGTTTTCTGTTAATAGATCAAAAAGTCGGTTAGTTATAATCGATGGTCAACATCGTGCTATGGCATTATTAGCTTTATATAGAAATTTAAAAAATGATTGGTCTGACGCTAAAAGAACAGCTTATAAAAGTTATTATGAAGAATGGACAAATGATTATATCGAAAGGTTTAATTTAGATGATATTCAACTGCCTATGATTATTTGTACCATTCCTGAATTACAACAAGGGTTTTCAGAAGATTTTGATTTAAAAAAGGCTTGTCGTTCGATATTTTTAACGTTAAATAAAAATGCTAAAAAAGTTTCGACTACTAGAAATTTATTATTAAATGATAACGACTTAATATCATCTTTTATGAGAAGAACCTTATCAGAAATTAAAACTTTTAACAATCGTTCATCCTCATGCTTAGCAATACATTGTGTGGAGCTTGATCAAGATGAAAATAAAATAAAAATTACTAACGATATAGCTATTACAGGAGTAAGTCATCTATATTATATGATAGAGCATGTAATGCTTAATGAAGACGGTATTTCTGGAATAAGCAATAGAGACGGAACATATTCCACAAGAGTGCAAAATTCTAAAATTTCAAAGGCTTTATCTAGGTTAAATTGTTATGATTTATTAGGAAGAGATTCAACAAATAATATAAGACGTGATTTATTTAAAAAATCTGAAGAAGAAAAATTAGTTAATTCGTTTTTCGAAAAATATGGAACGTATATTGTAGAAATTTTTTCAAATTTTTCTGTTTTTGATGCTAGTAATAAAGCTGCTAATTCTCTTAAATCAGATCTTCAATCTCATAAAAATGTACAATTAGAGCCAATGCTTTTTGATGGACAGGGTATGATAAGAACTTTTGAATCTCATTATGATAACCTAAAGAAAAGATCTAATGAGGGTGAATTTAATAATACTCCAAGAATAAAAAGCATGATAGAGACACTTAATTCTACAAAGAACTCTCTTTCCGAAAGTATCAATAGTTTTAAAAATTATCGAGCTAAGAAATTGTTAGAAAATTATCGCCCTAAGTTAGAAGATCTAGATAAAAATAATAATTCTTATGATTCTTTACTCGTTATCATAAATAATCTTTATGATGATCTATTTAGAACAGTTGCTTTTCAATGTGCTTTATTTGCTACATATTTTGATATTTATGAAAAATATATAGCAAATAAAGATGATCCTAATATAAATAATCATGATGATGGTTTTCAAAAATATTTATCAAGTATAAGCAATTTTTTTTCTCCTAAAACATTTAAAGAATTAAAAAAATTGATTGGTATATTTGTTGGTAATGTTTCGGAAAATAGTAATAGTGTTAAAAACCTAGAAATAGCAGGAAAAACACCCGACACATTTCGTCAGGTTGTATATCCACAAGAAATGAAGCCCAATGCATGGCCTGTTTATAGATATCTACTGCTTGAGATTTGGTCGCTAGCTGATAATGAAGTTTTTACTGATGTAATAAAAAAAGAAATTCAAATAGCTAGACAAGCAGTAGCAAACAACCTTTATAAGAGAACAAAAGATGAATATAAAAGAGAAAATTCTAAGCATGATGATGATTTCAATAGCGATGATCAACAAAAGGTGAAAGATAAAGTTATAAAAAATTATAAAAATTTAATGAAATATTTTAATAAACATTCAGAAATATCAGAAGAACTTATTACAATTTAATATTATAGTGTAGTGTTTATAATATCTATCAGCGACAACTGTCGCTGTAAATCAATCCGCTAAACTATCAATTAAAGTAC
>CAKMYR010000189.1 GCA_929200175.1 uncultured Gammaproteobacteria bacterium | reverse complement strand
TAAATCCGCATTAGCAATGATGACAAAAACTTTAGCTTTGGAATTAGCTCCTGATGTTAGAGTTTGTGGGGTATCTCCAGGCTCAATTGTATGGCCACAAAAAATAACCAATCAAGAAAAAAATAATATTTTAAAAAAAATAGCACTTGGAGCTCAAGGCAATCTTCAAGATATTGCTTATGCAGTATTATTTTTAGCTACTGCTAAATACATAACAGGACAAATCATAAATGTTGATGGTGGAAGAACGCTTAATCAATAATATTTAATAACAAATTAAAAAGGATAAATTATATTTAGCTTTTAATCTATAAGCTTTTTTGTGGTATAATATTCAAATGGTTTAAAGATTAATAAACCAAATGGATTTTAGCTTGTGTTTATAAAATATAAATGCAAAAATATTTAACTAATTTAGACTTTTTTACAAATGAGTATAACAATCGAAAATACCACCTTGTTACTCTTTTTCACAAAATTTAAAACTAATATTGATTTTTATAAAAATATAAATCAATTTACCTATAACTTATCTCTATTCATACTATTTTTTAGATTTGTGCCTATAGGAAAAAGTCTAGCAATGAGGCTTTATAATGAATCAAATTTTAATAAATGCAACTCACCCGGAAGAAATAAGAGTTGCTACAGTAAGAGACAGAAAACTAACTAACCTTAATATAGAAACCAAAAGAAATCAAAGAAATAAAGGCAATGTTTATCAAGGAAAAGTATCAAAAATAGAACCATCACTAGAAGCTGCCTTTGTTGATTACGGTCAAGAAAGACACGGATTTCTCCCTTTTAAAGAAATTGAATACACAGTTAATGATGAGGACTCTAAAGGCAAAAAGCCAACTATAACTGATGTTTTAAAAGAAGGTCAAGAGCTTATTGTTCAAATAGAAAAAGAAGAGCGTGGCAATAAAGGCGCTACTTTAAGTTCTTATATACGCTTAGCTGGAGCTTATTTAATATTAACTCCAAATAATACAAAAAGAAAAGGCATATCCAAGAAAATTAATTATTCTGATAGGCAAGAATTAAAAAAAATTATTAAGAAAATAAATATTTCTGATGAATCAGGACTTATTATTCGTACTTCTGGAGCTGGTAAAAACTTAGAAGAATTGCAATGGGAAGTAGACTATCTATCAAAACTTTGGGATGCGATAAATTTAGCAACAAAAGAAAATAAAGCGCCTTTTTTAATTTATCAAGAAAGCAATATTATAATTTGTGCATTGCGTGATTATTTGCGCGAAAACATTGATAGCGTTATTATTGATGATTTAAAATCTTTTAATAATGCAAGAGAATTTGTTAGTTTTGTTTTGCCTTATTATTTAGATAAAATTAAATTATTTGATACTTCTACTAATTCATTATTCAATCATACTGGCATTGAAGAACAAGTAAAAAATGTCTTTAATCGTGAGTTAAAACTTAAAAGTGGCGCTACTATTGTTTTTGATAATACTGAAGCATTAACTGCAATAGATATTAATTCTGCGCGTGCAACTAAAGGATCTAATATCGAAGAAACTGCATATAACACTAACTTAGAAGCCGCTAAAGAAATAGCAATACAATTACAACTAAGAGATATAGGAGGCTTAGTAGTAATAGATTTTATTGATATGGCAAACGAAGAACATAAAAAAAATATTGAAAAAGCGTTAGAAGAAGCAACCAGTTCAGATCGTGCAAGAATTCAAATAGGCGCAATATCAAAATTTGGATTATTAGAATTATCAAGACAAAGATTAATGAATCTATTAAATGAATCAGTTAGAAAAGTTTGTGATAGTTGTAGTGGGACTAGCACTTTACCAACTGTTCAAAATTTGGCAATAACTATTATTAGAAAAATAGAGGATACTTGTAATTTTTCAAAACAAACTAATTGTATAACTGTCCAATCAAGTTTTGATGTTATAGCTTACTTATTAAATGAAAAGCGTGATTATATTAACCAACTTGAAAATAAAAACTCTATTAAGATTATAGCTGTAACCAACCCTTATATTAAATATCCTAATTTTATTATTAATAAACAAAATCTTGATAAAAGAAATAAAAATTCAAGCTACAACAATATCTCAATTCCAAAACAAGATTTAACTAAAGATATAATAACTCCAGGTGTTGAAATTCCCGCTGTTCATAATGTAAATAGACCAAATACTCGTATTCCTAAAAGAAAAAAACCATCTTTGATAAAAAGAATTAAAATTTTATT
>CAKMYR010000188.1 GCA_929200175.1 uncultured Gammaproteobacteria bacterium | reverse complement strand
GCCATGGTAATTAAAGAAAATCAAGGCGAAGCTATTGCCCAACAAATAGAAGATTATATTGCTAGTTTAAAGACTGAAGCAACTCATAACTTAACCCCTAAGGCAGTTTTTCATAATAATTATGTACGTATGGGTACAATTTTTGATGAAGGCGAAGCTGGAGTTTTATTAAACGACGATGCAATACAGTTGCTAGTTAATGAAATGCTAAACCGAATTGAAAATTTAGTAATTCGTCAGGCAAAAGGTTATATGTACGTCGATGATATAACAGTAGACTATAATACTGGTAGAATGATGCGTATTAAAGAAGACAGTAAGTCAATAAATCAAAATAATGATAATATTAAATATGCAGTGTATTTTGCAGCAAAATAAATGAGTTAAGCCATGAATATACGAATTAACTATGATTCCTGTTGGCGCAACTCGTTTTTAGCTGGCTCTAATAATGAGCCGCTACCTAAAAAAGGTAGAAAATTTGTTGCTTCAATTACAGAATTAAATTCCAAAAAACAAAATAATTACCGTAACCAAGAAATCACTCATGATACAGTTATGGGAATATTAAATCGCTTAATTGGCGATCAGCGTAAATTATATCAATCGAGGCAAGATAAGAATTATTATTTTGCAGAGTTAGAGCTATATAAAGATAAATATATTCATTTTGATGATAACCCAGAAATAACCAACGAGATGACTTATTTACGTAATATAAGTGGTAGTACTGATCAAAACTCTTTCACTGGAATGATTAGAACGAATCATCCTATTTTTACTTCTGATTATTCAAAGCAATTTTGGGGGGTGCTAGCATTAACTTTTGATCAATTGGTTGATTTTATTATTAATGATACTGAAGTTAATGAGAAACAGGAGCTAAACCTAGACCCATTAGCTATTATTGCGCAGTTTGCAGCGATAGAAAAAGCCAAAGCAGTATCATACGCAGGTAAAGAAAAACAAGCTGCTGAAATATTAAAAAGTAAATTTCAAGATGAATTTAAACCCTTATATGACGGTAAACTAAAACAGTTGCCTATGTATTGTGCAGCGTTGTATTTACAACTTGAACGTTTAGCAACTAAGTTTGATATGGCAGCCGCTAAATCTAAAGCAGGGAAAATCACTGGTATTTCTAAAAATAATTGTACTGCTAAAGATTTTATGGCTAATTATACTACTGGCAGAAAAAAGCCTATTTATGGTAACCCTTATATACAAACTAAATATATTAAAGGTGTAGGCAAGGTTGAGAGCACCTTACAAAAAGCTAGTGGAGTTTTAGAAATTACGCTTAATATTTCCCCAGAAAAAGCGCAAGAGTTAAAGCAAATGATAGCTAATGCAGGAGTTTCTGCTTTTCCTCTAGGTAAAAAAGGTTTGGCCTATGTTAGCAGAATTAGATAGGAGTAGCTAAATGGATTATTACTTAGATATTACCCAAAAAAAGGCGACTAGCAAGCACTTAGCTACTAATAGATGGCTAAATGCAGTTTATACTTTATTACATAAAAAACTTTATGATGTGAATAATACGAGTGTAGGAGTTAGTTTTCCTAATTATAAACTAGTACTTGGAAATATTATTAGATTACATGGTAATAAAAGCGACTTAGAAAGTTTTAGTGATGCTAAATGGTTAGCAGAATTTTTTCAATATTGTAATTTATCTGCTATTAAATTAGTGCCTGAAGAACGGCAATATCAAGTGGTTTCAAGAAAGCCTATATTAATGACCGAAGCAAAATTGCGACGGTTAATTAAACGTGGATCTCTCACAGAAGCTGAAGCCAAACAATATCGTGTTGCTATGTACCAAAAAACTATGTTAACTAACCCTTATTTTGAGTTGAAAAGTGCGTCTAGTGGCCAAATGTATCGACGTTATTTGCAGTTTACAACTAAAAATCAGGCTACAGCTGGTAATTTTGATTACTTTGGCTTATCAAAAATAGCAACTATTCCTGTTTTTTAATAAAAATTTAACAATACAATGTTATAAATTTGTTATTATTTTAAAATACCTAAAAATACCCAAATTTTTTGCTCTAGTTAAAAAGCCTATAAAATAAGGGGTTGTAGCAACCACTTAAAAACTTTGGTTTTTTTGTTGTTTTTTGCTATAAGCTAGGTATTATAGGGGTTGTAGCTAATTTAGCTTCAGTTATCTGCCGAATAGGCAGCTTAGAAAATGCTTTCTTTTTCAGTAATTATCAGCTCATGGTTATCTGCCGAA
>CAKMYR010000187.1:287-2243 GCA_929200175.1 uncultured Gammaproteobacteria bacterium | reverse complement strand
CTATATCTTGCAGAGTTTGATCTACTAAAGACTGCAAACAATCATTTAACCATAGGCTTGCATTATAACAAGGTACTATAATACTTACTTTATATATATATGTCATTGTATCACTGATAACTGTTTATTACTTGGTTTTTTAACTAAATAAACTATATTTAGCACTGTAATGATTGGCAAATATAATAACTTTCTATTAAAGGTTAATTTTATTGCAGTTTTATAAATATTAACTATATTATGGTTAGTAAAAATATCATAAGCAGCATTAATAGCATATTGCATTCTAAGTTTAGGTTGTAAATGCTTTATTGAAGTTATATGTACTAGTATTTGCTTAGTTACTATTGCTTGTTGCAAATAAATATTATCTTTATAACTTATATTATGCATTATATAATTGAACTCATCAAAAACACAAAATTGGCGTTTATCAAACTGCTGTGTTAGCTGGTTTTTCCTGTTTTTTCTATAATAATACAAATACTCATCAATTACACCTACTTGTTTTACAGCAACTATACACTGAAAAATAAAAGGCATTTCTTCAGCAAAATAACATTTATATGGTAACATTTTTATATTATTGCTATGTAAAAAATCACTACTAAAAATACATCCACATAATCTAGTTATTGCTAAAAATAAATCACCTATATTCTTTTTATGCAATTGTTGATTATATATATTAATATTATCAAATAATTGAAATTCATCTATAATCTCTATATGATTTTTACTATAGTATTTTTTAAACTTTACCATAGCGATGTCAAGATTATTACTAATTGCGTGATCATATAGTAATTCAAAAGTACTAGAATCAACCCAATCATCTGCATCAATAAAACCTATAAACTCACCCTGTGCTATTTGCATGCCAGCATTGCGAGCATTAGCCAGACCAATGTTAGTCTGCTGATGTATAACTTTTATTTTATCAGGATATTCTCTTTGCCATTCATTTAAAGTTTCAGCTGTACTATCAGTAGAAGCGTCATTAACACAAATTATTTCTATTTGTTGTAAAATTTGATCTACTAAAGATTGTAAGCAATTAGCTAACCATGATTTTACATTATAACAGGGAATTATTATACTAACTTTGTATTTATACTGCATAATACACTTACCTTAAATTATTTTTTAAAAAATCTTGTCATTTGTTCTAATGCTTGATTTAAGTAATTATTGTTAATCTTATCAAAGATAATTTGATTAAATTTATTTAATAAATTACAACTACCATTAGGACTAATTCTTAGTATATTATTTTTGTCTATAATACTAAAAATAAGTGATCCATATTGACATGCTTGCGTACATAAAATACTGCTAGTAATATTATTACTCAATAAATCAACTCCAATGCTATAATCTGCTATATTATTAGTAACACCCAAAAAATTTTGCATTAATGTTGGCACTATATCATAATGAGTTGTTAATTTATCTTCTTTTGCCGGCTTATTGAAGTAATCATGTTGCGGATAAATTATAGCTAAAGGCACTTGTATTTGACTATTAGTAAAATTACTCATATAACCATAATTACCTTGATCGTTATCATCCCACTCAAGACCATGATCAGCAGTTATTATTACTATAGTGTTTGTTAAATCATTTGTATCTTTAAGCTGTTGCAAGATTTGATTTGCTAAACTATCTAAATAATGCACACAGGTTTTATAACTGTTAATAAACATCCCCTTGCCATATTTATATGCAAAATCTTTATAATATCTTAAATTTCTAGAAGGCTTAGCTGTTGTTGAATAAGATTCTGGAAAGTCAATTTCATGAATTGAATAATAAAAGATGAAGCTAAACCAAGGTTTAGTTTTATCTAATCTATTATACCAGTCTAACCAGTCTATTGTTAGTTGCTGATCTTGTAGATGTGCATCCAATATTTTTGCATTTAATACATGTAATTTTTTTTCATCTGTATACCAT
>CAKMYR010000187.1:0-277 GCA_929200175.1 uncultured Gammaproteobacteria bacterium | reverse complement strand
TACCATTTTAGTAAATGATTCTTGTCATTAGTATTAAAACAATTAATCTGATAATTAAGTTGTTTTATCCTATAAAAAAAGATAGCAGGCATTTTATGTAGTTTAAATATATTAAAATAATTAGCTGGGATGCTATAAAACAAACTAAATAATCCTAAATAAGTATGATTCCCTCCAGAAAAATGATTGCTAAATATTTTACCTTGCTTAGCAAATTTCCATAAATTAGGTGTATTTATTTCATTAAAGCAATCAGCACGCCAAGCATCTATAGCTA
>CAKMYR010000186.1 GCA_929200175.1 uncultured Gammaproteobacteria bacterium | reverse complement strand
CCAATTGTGTATCAATTAATTACTCTACTAAAAAATGATAACTGATTACTTAACTGTTGACCATTTAGCGAGTCGTTGGAATATGTCGACAAAAACTCTAAGCACCTGGAGGCAAAAAGGTCTAGGTTGCAAATTTAAAATAATATCTGGCATGGTTGTGTATAAATTAGCTGATATTGAGAAATATGAAAGCGAGAACTGGTATATAAGATCAGTTAAGGAATAACATGGGTAATAGATTAACTGTAGAGGAACTAGCTCACCGCTGGCTATGTACTGAACATAAGCTATACCAATGGAGGAGTCGCAAAACTGGCGTAAAACACTATAAAGAAGACAGAATCATTTATTACGATCTATCTGATGTTGAAGAGTATGAACGTAAGAATTGGAGCGTTCGTGGTGTTCCTATGAGATAATATAGTCTCCGTTTATCCAATTTATAGAAGTTAATCAAATAATCGCCTTATATTGTCTTTTTTTTATTTTGCTTTATTATATCTTTTAATAAAAAAAGACGTTTATAAGGTTAATAGTAATGATAAAAACTGAAGCAATCAACATAATAAAAAATTTTGATTTTAGTGATAACATGTTAGAAGCAACCCCTTCTTTGAAAGAAAAACTAAACTTAATTTATATAACAGCAAAATTAAATGCTGACAAAAAAAACAACCCTTTACAAGAAGCTGTTAATCACGCACGGAATCTTGCTATTTATATGTTAAAGTATATGTGTACAGATTATTTGGAAGAGTGGGAAATAAAAGAAATGCTTATAGAGTTCTATATAACTACAGTTAATAAGATGTATAAAGAAATGAATTATAGTTTAAGTAAAGAATTACAAGAATTTTCATTGTGTACCCCTTGAATGAAGGGGTAATTTGTTGTACTTGTTTTTTTACATGATTATATTAATACTGTAAAAATGTAAATGAAGCGTAAAATCGAATAATGATGTTGGTAATAAAAATAAAAGCCAATCAAAGAACATTTTTATGTCTCCTTTGTTTCATTAAAAATAATTTAAAACAAAAACAACACAGGAACATAGGTTATTATTTAAAATATATACAAAACACTAATATATAAACAAAAAAGGTTGTGTTTTTAACCTATATATTTACTAGCAATAAAGCAAAAAAATGCAGTAAAATATCATAGTTTTAATAAATGCAGTTGGCTGGCTTTTATTTTTATTTTTGAATTGCAGTTTTTTAATACAAATTTAAAAATATTTTTTGTGTTTTATAAAATTACATCATCATAGCTTTGCAGCACTTGGTCTTTTGTTATACCAATATATTTTAGAGTTTCTGCAGGCGATCTGTGATTAAATATGTAGCATATCAATTCCAGTGATTTACCACGCCTGAACAACCCAGCACCAAACGATTTTCTCAAGCTGTGACTAGATAGTTTTAAATCAAACTGCTTACCAGTGTTAGCCAATGTCTTGTTTAAACTAGATAGTGACAACGGCTTGTTGCTGTTCTTAGCTCGATTACCTTTAGCCATAAACAAATATAGATCGTTAGGGTTTTCTGCACGTCTACGTTTTATAATATTCAAAACTTTATCATTCAACCTAATAATTCTTCGCTTCTTAGTTTTGCCTTCTATTAGTTTAATTTCACGGTAATTATAATTCACATCATCAAACATAATGCTTAACAAATCACCCCCACGTAAACCAATATTGATACCAATATCAAAAACATCAAGATATAATTGACCATGGATAGACAATATATCATTTCTTATATTTCTGATTAAGATATCTGTTTTGATGGCATCAGCTCCTAGAATTTGCATATATAGAACTCTCTTGTGTTATTAAAATTATATTTTACGGAATTCAAAAATTATGTGTTGCTAGTTAATATGTTGTTTCTATTTTTACTAAAAAACAATACTGGTTTTTTCAATTCCCAGTATTGATCATGAAATTCACAATATCATGATTTGAGACAAATGTCAATTAAAATACACTATAAAAATAAATGTTCCTATTCTCATTTAAACGATAAGTGAGAATAGAAACGATTAAAACTAGCACGATACAAAATAATATCCAACCACAAGCAACAACCTTACCAGTGCGGTTTAACATAGCCACAACACAATTGAATAACTTACTCCAAGTTTCAGTCGAATGTCATTCTATGGTGTAGAGAGGAGATAATCAGAACAAAACAAATCAAATTCATCAGCAAAAATAGGCGGTTGACGTGTTTTAATTT
>CAKMYR010000185.1 GCA_929200175.1 uncultured Gammaproteobacteria bacterium | reverse complement strand
GCATGGGATGATCTAGATTTTCGAAAATTAAACTTTAAACTTTTTAAAATTAAAATACGTTATCAGAGCTACGAATTTTTATTCAGGGCTAAGGCAAGATATGGAGCTGTTTTTTTTAAATATAGTTGTCATAGCGATGGTTTTATTGATGAGATGGTTTACTATTCTTCGCTAAAAGAAAACAATAAATTTATTGAAGCAGAAACTCATTTTAAATATAGTGATTTTGGTGATCAATTTACACAATACGATCGCAGAGAAGCTAACAAATTGCTGTATAACATAGATCCATTTAGTATCCTGGAGAAAGACATCGATTTTTTGTTTCAATTTACTGTAGAGGAAATATATAAGTCTGTTAAATATAAGTTTATTGATAGCAACAAAAGTATGTTCTTTGAAATCAAACTAAACTTACCGAAAGAGTTCACCCGCAAATGGATTGATTGTTATGATAAGTATGGCAGATGGGAGGATTTCAAGCCTGAAGAAGGATATGGTCATGAAATGACACAGACTTGATATCTGTTTTTCATTCTGTTTTAAAAGAGGAATTCTACTGCAAGTATAGAGAAGCAAAAAGAGAAATGGATAGCTTAAGTCGCTTTTATTTTTTTTATTGGTATTTAATTATACTAGTAAATGAGACCGGTGTTGATAAATGCTATAGATTAACTATTGATATGATCTGCGATCACTTACAACACAAATGGATTTAATTTTACAACAAGTTTTTTGTATCACCTTATAGTGCGTTTTCGGCAAAATAATAACTACAGTTTGATATTTTAGTACTATTTTTACCCTAAAAAACTAAATTTTTTCCAATTATCCATCTTTTTTATTAGACAGCGTATACATAGTAACATTAGTATTAAATTCTATTTTTTGCACGTGCTATTTAGTTGTTCTAACTGTTTGGTAATTCCTAGACTTATAGTTGCAATTGCTATGGCTGTTACCAGTAGTAATATTTTTATTATATTATCTACTAACATATAAACCTCATTTAATTAACTATTTTAAACATTACCCTACATTATCGACTAAAGCATCATTTTGTGCTGTTGACCTGTTATTACTCCTGTTGTATGTTTTAATAGGCTATGTTGGTTATTAAAAGTGTTTTGGTGTTGTTTTTTGTACAGATAGAGGTTGTTATGAAAACAAAATATACTGCTACGGAGTGGATTGTTCTAGTATGGCTAATTCTTGGGTCTATAAACACATGGATTTCTCTAGGTTTTACTAAGGGTTTTGCATTTTTTTTATTTGCTTCATTTGTATTGTTTGTTTTTTGGTGTATTTATCAAATATTGTATAACAAAAAACTTATTAATATGAAAACACAATACACTGCAGCAGAGTGGTTTGTGCGAGTATGGCTAATTGTTGTGTTTGTAGTCACGTGGATTGCTATAGGATTTGTCGAAGCACTTTTTAGTGTTGTGGTGTGGTTATTTGCATGGTTTGTTTTTTGGTGCATTTATCAAATATTGTACAACGGAGGGATTAAAGTATTTTATCGCAAATATATAAAACACCCTGAGGAGTAATATACCGTGAGGTTTTACACTAATAGTTTATAATATAGTTTTAATCTATCTTTAATCTAGTTTTAATAGATATATTATTTTAAGAGATAGTTAATATATTTTACTAGTTGAGGAGTATATGTGTATAACAGCATGAGTTATAACTTAGGAAAAATACTTGCAATATCAGAACATATAATTAATTTATCACACAAGAAAATGAAAAGTTGTCTTCCTGCAATATCTATATCAAAAAGCTTTAGTGGTGGTCTTTGGATTATTCATTCATTATCAGAGTTTGAAGCTATGACCGAAACAACAACGTCATCTGTAGACTATCTAAACCGCCATACTAGCATAAATAAAATCAAACTAAACATTTGGGTAGACCAATATAATGTTTGCTATAAAGCAATAAATATCAACAACGACTACAGTTCATCAGATGTACATGATGGTTATTATGAGGCTGGATATAAGTCGTTTAAACCTAACTGGATGTGGCTTGCTGTGCAAAAATTATTAATGCCTGCACTCTATGATAAAAACATATCTTGCAAAAGATAATTGATTTAGGTTAATCTATCTTTAATATAGTTTTAATGTACCTAGCACAAGCAACTTTTTTCCTAGATACTACAAACTAGTATTCACTAGTGGTAGTATTTTTCTTCAGTTTAAATATACAATATAGGTTATGTTTTTTTGATTGCA
>CAKMYR010000184.1:2104-2262 GCA_929200175.1 uncultured Gammaproteobacteria bacterium | reverse complement strand
TACAAAACACCTAAAATTACCGTCTACACCTAGTCGTATAATATTTATTTAAGGAAATAATAAAATGGAATTAGATTACAACACACAAGAAGATAAAGAATTAGTTATCGATGCAATATGTGCTATAAAACAATTAACTATTAACCAAGAAAAAACAG
>CAKMYR010000184.1:0-2094 GCA_929200175.1 uncultured Gammaproteobacteria bacterium | reverse complement strand
AACTCATAACAACTACTAATCAAACAGTTTTAGATCATTGCTGGAAACATGGTTACAAATCAACAACAAACAGAGACTTTTTTAGATTAGCGGATAAACTAACAAATAATTTACAATGTGTCAATCAAGAATGGAGAAATTATTTATTAACTACTACAGATTTAGAAGACCAATCGTTATCATTATTATTAAAAAAATTATTAATGAAAGAATGTGATTTTTGCGAACAAGAGTTTATACCAGTAAATAAAAAATATAAACATTGCCTTGAATGTAGAGAAGATAACGTAGAAGAAGACTAAACCCTTAAAAACACCCTCACACAATACAAAAATATCGAAGATTTTAGATGTGCTTAATGTATTTGTCGTCTTTTAAAAATGTTGTTTAAAATGGCTGTTTGGGGGCTTTAAATCGATACGGGGTTTTCTTTTACTTTATTTACAGTTAGTTATCAATTTATACCTACCATAAACGACAAATAACAAGTTTTTAACTTAACTATGCTATAGTATATCCTTTTTTAATAATTTACAACAAGGGATATGATATGAAGCTAGGAAAGTTAAATATAGATACAGGAACTATCGACAATGTAAACCTAAATCTAAAAGAACCGATTTTTAGTGCTAACTATTCAGCACATCTATTTAAACCTAATCCCTATTCTATTTCTTCAATCATTACTGATGATAAACAAAATATTTTTATTATTAGCCCTAATGATGGAATATTTTTATTTAATACGACAACTAGATCATTATTTCAACTGAATAATAATTTTAGGTTATACCATAACGCAATACAAGATAAAAATAATAGAATTTGGCTTATATCTAAATTTAATATAGGTGTATTAAATACTGTTACTGGTGGTGTAGTAGTTACTGATAGAAGTAGCACAAAATTAAAACATATAACATCACAAGGGGCATTTGTTGGCACTACAGGTAATATTTGGTTACCTAGATATAGCGGTATATGTAAATTAGATATAGATACAGGTAAAGTAAAACATATTAATAATAAAATAGATACAGGTGGTAGTTTAGGGTTCACTACACCAGATGGCTCTAGTTGGGTGGTTACATGGAATGGAAGCTTAGGGAAATTAAACGAGGAAGACGGCACATTTAATCTTACAGATACAACTATGGATTTAATAAAAGGGTTTAGTTTTGTTGATTCTAATGGTAGAACATGGGTAGGTAGCCATAAAGGTATTGGACACCTAGATACAACAACAGGGAAGATTACTAAAACAGATAATTCTAATTATGAATCAGGAACTATTGTATTAGATAAAAATAATAACTATTGGGTATCGGCACAAGGAGTATTTGGGATATTTGATATAACTACAGGAAAAATAAACCAATATCAAACAGATTTACCATTAAATGATTGTAATAAATTAACTAGTTTAGTTAAAGATAAATCGGGGGATATTTGGGCTTTTACTTCTAATTAGTAACAGAAAAATACCTATAATCACCTTGACACACTGTAAGACACAAGGTACTATATTGTCTTACAGTTAAACAGGGATTTAGGGCTTTCTTGAGGAATTATACCTATTTCTAAAAGACCCTGTAAATCGGCTGTTTGACACCTTCAAATTGTAAGACAGTAGACCACCTATTGTCTTACAAACGATCTATCAAGGAAGACTTTTAAAGTGTCAGTTTATAATGAAAAATGGCTTAAATACAACGGTTTATCAACAACTCAACTGGAGAGAGAAAAAAGCAGAATATTAGCTAGAATTGATAAACATAAACTCACAAGTGAAGCCAAACAAACAGATTTAGATGCAGAGCTAAGAGCATGTAAAAAAGTTTTAGAACAACATCTTGTAGAAGCTAAGGAACGCACAACAATAACTTTTAGATGTAGTAAAGAAGAAAAATTATTTATAGAAACCTTAGCAGGAGAGAATAATTTAACTTTATCAGAAACAATTATAGAGCTAATCCATAACAAGATGGAAAAGTTTAAGAAAGGGAAGAAATAACCTTTCATAATCACAAAATATAAGCGATTTTGAGTTCAAGTGATGTATTTGTCGTCTTTTAAAAACGTCGCTTAAAATTG
>CAKMYR010000183.1 GCA_929200175.1 uncultured Gammaproteobacteria bacterium | reverse complement strand
ATTTTTAAAATCGAGTGCTAATTTTTTATTTGCCCGAGGCTCTGCCATTAATTGCTCTAACTGTAGCTCAGCTGATTGCTCGTTTTCGCCTAACTTTAAGTTATTATCTAATGTTGTTTTTACTAAACATTCTTGGTTATTATTATTAGCATCAATTCCAGGGTACCAAATAGTATTATAAGCAGCAGATAAAGCTTTTAAAAATCTATCACGGGCTTCTTCAAAGCGCTCATTGGCTTCTTCAAATAAAGTATCACCAGCTTTTAATTTGACTTTTATTTGCTCAATGGCATAAAATTCACGCAGTTTAGTTTCCACAGCGTCTGCAAACGTGCTATCTTCACCACTAAGAATTAAAAAATTATTTTTGTGCTGTTGGCTTTCAAAAAAATTATTCAATTCAGCTGGTGGTATTTTACCATCGGGTTTAATAACTAATAACACTCGTGAGCCTGTTAGGTTAATCTCAGCTAATTTTGGTAATACTTGTAACTGTTGGTATAACTTCCGGCTACGTGGATCTAAAAAACCTTGTAAATGATTAACTAAGGCGTTATCTACTTTTACTTGAGGCACATCTTTAGCATTACGCTCTATTTTTCTGGATAAATTTTCAGTTTCTTTAATTAAAAAACGTTGTTCTTCTTTATGTAAATACCAAGCTTGTTCGCGTAATTTTTTTAATGCGGTTAAAAATTCATCGGCTTTACGATTAGGGGCAGCTAAAAACTCTATAAGCTCACTTTCAGAAAGCCCATTACGAGCACCAACCGCACGCGATAATGAGGATGCTATAAGTAAAGTCATTACTTGAGTTGCAGCATCGCTTTGTTGTTCGGCATCGATTTTTTCGGCTAAAGCATTGCCACCATCTGCTATATCACGAGGAATTGCCTGAACTATTTTTGGCGATATTCGCTGTAGTTCATCTTTCACTTGAGTGTTATTTAAATCTAAATGCTGGGTACCAATTAAGAACACATCGTCGTTTTCTCGTTCAGCGACACTATTTAATAACCTGGCGGTAAACTGCATTAAACCACGGGTTTGGCGAAAACCTTCATTCTCTTTAAACAAGGTAACTATATGCTTAAATGACGGGTGAAATGGATAAGTTTGAGTTATTTCTTCAGTTAATTGCTCAATGCTAGCAGCGGTAATATAACCACTACTTTCTGCTTTTTTTATTTGTGCAGCATATTCTTCGGCAATTTCAGCGATTATTTCTTCATTGGGTAATTTATTAATTAAACGCTTTTTAAGAATTTCATAAATTTCATTACCAGCTAATTGCACTGGGGTAATGCTCATGGATTGGCGGTTAGTTTCTTGTTGTAGATTATCGATAACTTCTTTTAAAGCTTTGGTTTGTTTTTCATAGCTACCAGATAAATTAGTAATAACTACGCAACAATTAGGTAACTCTAAAGCGGCACTCATTAAAGCACTTAAACTAAAAACTACCATTTGTGCAAGGCTACCTTTACCATAGGTTTTAGTGGTAGCAACATCTAAATATGGCGGTAATTCATCGAGCATTATTAAAGTTGGCTGATCGCCAATAATTTGCTTCCATGTATTTTGATCTACTTCTTTCGGGCCATTAACCCAATGACTTTTAATTTGTTCAGCGGCACCAAGCTGACTAGCAATATCGCCCCAAATATAATTATCAGGAGTATTACGCCCAGTAAAAGCAGCAATGCGAGCATTAGTAAAATCTAAACGCTGGCTTAATTCAGCAGGTAAAATAGCCTTGCGCAAGTGGCTGTGTTTGGCTAACAAGCCCAAAGCTATCATCATGTGGGTCTTACCACCACCCATCGCTTGTGAAAGTTCAAAAACTGCTTGATCGGTTTTACCAGCTAGGCGGAGCATGCCTTCTTTAAATAATTGTGCCATGCCTTCGGTAATATAATTACGCTCAAAAAATTCAGTGCCATCGCCTTGGTCATGAATTAAATCTGTGAGGTTTTCAATTCCCCCAGCCATTTTATAATCTTTAATAACTGGGTTAAATTCGCAGGCTTGCTTTATGGGTTTGATCATTACTAAAACATCCTTCAGCAATTATCTCTTAATTATAACAATCTATAATTAAATGGCAGTTGTTGTGAAAATAGTTTTTTTTATAATCTTTATTTAATTATTTAGCTTTTATTTTAAGATAAATTCATAAAGTATAGAGACTTATATTTTATATAAAATATATGCTAGCATAATTGTTTATTGTTTCACAAACATTCATAAAAAAAACATTAACTATTTAAACTTTTTTAATTTATAGATTT
>CAKMYR010000182.1 GCA_929200175.1 uncultured Gammaproteobacteria bacterium | reverse complement strand
ATATCGACTTTATTATTATACTTAACAATCAATATTTCTTTATCCAGCATCAATATCAATTACCAAAAATTTTCACTTAAAAACATATTAAATTAAAATAATTACTTTTCAATATACAAGGTTTGTGTTGGAAAAGCTATTTGAGCCTTATGATTATCAATGATTTTTGCGATTTCTAATAAGATTCTACCTTTTACTTTTTGAAATTCTATCCAATTAGTGGTTTTAGTAAAAGTATAAACAATAACCTCTAAGCTACTATCACCAAAATGATTAAAATAAACCATAGTTATTGCTTTATTATCAATTTCACTATGATTGTTTAGCATAGTTTCAATTTGAACTATTAAATTTGCAATACTGCCTATATCTTGATAACGGATACCTATTTTTTCATAAATACGACGATTAGTCATACGAGAAGGCGTTTCAATAGGCATAGAAGAAAAAATAGAGTTTGGAATATAAATTGGATTTTTGCTAAAAGTACGAATACGAGTAACTCTCCAACCTATCTTTTCAACATTACCTTCAAAATTATCAGAACGAATCCAATCACCAATTGAAAAAGGTTTGTCTAATTGTATCATCAGTCCGCCAAAAATATTAGCAAGCATATCTTTAGCAGCGAATCCAATAACAATACCTCCAACACCACCAAATGTTAAAAAACTTGCTATTGAAAAGCCAAAATATTGTGTAATTCCTAAAAAAATCACAACAATTATAAACATTTTAGATAGTCGCGCAAACAAACTGATTGCATCAGTATTAGGATTATTTTTACTTTGAGTTAGGTAATTTTCAATTGCAGATATAACTCTAATTATGGCCCAAGCAATAATAATTACAGGAATAATATAAATATAGCTTATTACAGTACTTAATCCTGGTATTTGTAACTTTAAAAAACTTACAGAATAATAAAACCAAACAACCCAAAATAATAATTTAAGTGGTCTAATAAGAGCATTAATTACTTGATTGTCTAAATTATTTTTAGTTTTATCACTATAAATTAATATTTTTTTTAAAATAAAAATTAATAATATATAAGTGATTATTGCAATAATAAATAATATCATTGCAATTTGATAAGGCTGGATATTCTGTAAAAAATCTTGCATAATAAAAATTTATTCTAAATAATTTATAGGATTGATTGGCGTTTTAAATTTTTTCATCTCAAAATAAAATGGTTTTTTGCTAGTTGTTGCTATAACTTTGGACTTATTGACATAATCTCCTTTTGCAACTAATATTTCATAATTATTGTTATATACACTATAAAAACCTAATGGATGACGAATAATTATGACCATTTCACCAATTTTATCATCATTAATATATACTACTTTACCTTTATTAATGGCACGAACAGGCTCTTTGTATTTAGTATTAAAAATTATTCCAGGCAACTCGCTAGAAAAATTATCAATAATGCTAGCATTAACTGGCAATTTATAAGTTTTTACTACTTCAATTTTTTTTTCGATTGGTTTATCATCAACTTCATTTATGGCTGATTTTTTATTTAATTCATCAGTATTTTCATCTAAATCTTGGATATAAAATGATTTATCAATAGTAATTATCTCTACCTCTTCAGAATAAAATGAGCAACTGCTAAGATAAATTAATATTAAACTAACTAATAACCTAACTAACATAAATAACCAAAATAAAGATAATAATTAAAACATAACCTAATGTATCAATATGTTTTTGCAACCATACATCGGCAGATTTACCAAATTTTTTCACTAAAAAACAAATTAAATAATATCTTAGTCCTCGTGCTAATAATGAAATTAATATAAAAGGCAATAAAGGCATTAATAAAATACCAGCAGAAATAGTAAATATTTTATAAGGAACTGGGCTAAATCCGGCAATTGCAATAATCCAAATATCATAAACATAAAACCATTCTTTTGCTTTTTCTAGAGCTTGCAAATAATCCATTTTTTGCAAAAAAGGCAATAATAATTCGTAGGCATAAATCCCAATAAAATATCCAAATACTCCTCCTAAAACAGAAGTTAATGTACAAACTAAAGCAAAAAAATAAGCTCTTTTAGGCCTTTTAAAAGCCATAGGCGCTAAGATTAAATCAGGCGGAGGATAAGGCAATATAAATGATTCTAAAAAACTAATTACAGAAAGCCAATAAATAGCGTATTTGCTTTCTGCCCAATTAAGAACACATAAATAAATTTTGGAAAAAATATTCATTACTTTAACATAGGAAATCCTAATTTTTGACGCGAATCATAATAACATTTTGCTACTTTTTGACTCATTGTTCTAACTTTATGAATAAATCTAGTTC
>CAKMYR010000181.1 GCA_929200175.1 uncultured Gammaproteobacteria bacterium | reverse complement strand
TAATCAGAGCCATTGCTGACATCTTTCCAAACTCATTAGCCGCTTTGGGACTATCGCCTGTTATTAGTTTTCTATCTTGATAACAAGTTCCGTTGGCTTTTTTATTAATAATTTCTACACCAAGCTCACGTAGTTTTTCGCCAAAGTACCAAGGCATATGTCCTGGCATATAACCGAACATCGGTGTTTGTTTATCTAGTGCATCTGGAAATACTGCCATTTTGTACCCTCGATATAAAAATGAACTTTTATCGCTATCAAGGCTAGCCGCTAGTAGAGCAGCTGGTCCGTGGCAGATGGCAAGCATATATCTATCTTTATCATGTACCCATTGAATTAGTTTTTTAAGGTCAATATTTTCTGGCAAACCTAGCATTGCACCATGTCCTCCAGGAAGGAAAACGGCAACATAATCGGATTCAGTCATTGAATTATTAACAAGCTCATTGAGTGATATTGGGTTTTCAAATTTTTCTAGATATCGCTGATATATCTCTTTAACTGCTTTATCTTCATTTGGCATTGCCCACATTTCTATAGCGACTGCTTTTCCTGTAGGCGTACAGATATCAAACTCAAATCCGGCTTTTTCCAGATGAAGCATTGGAACCATCATTTCTACTGGGTGATTTCCTGTAGAAAATTTTAGGCCATTTTTCATGGTCATATAACGTTCTTCAGTACAAACAAGTAGTATTTTCCCAAGCTTGTTCTTATTTGAATTAGGATAGGTTGTATTATCATAATCTGTTTTACTCTCTGTGGCTAATTTCAGAGCCACTTGAGAAGGAGTAAAACCACCATTTGCATCTTCTTTTGCTGCGATACCGAACAGTTTTTTAATTACATTTGCCACTTTACCTCCAAATGATTTAATTTAATTAACGCATAACGCTTGATATAATGTAAATAACATAATTTCACTATAATTATTTACTTATTGCCCATTCTACTGCTTTTTGAGCATGAATGTAAGTTGTATCTAAAAGAGTTATTTCAGTATCACTTTGATTAACTAGCATGCCTATCTCTGTACAGCCAAGGATGACAGCCTCTGCTCCTTGATTAGCTAAAGATTCAATAATTCGTAAGTACTCAACTTTGGAGGCAGGAAGTGAATTACCTAAGCAAAGTTCTTTATAAATGACATTATGAACAATTTTTCTATCTGCTACATTAGGAATCAGAACATTCAAACCATAATTTTCATTTAATCTTTTTTTATAAAAATCTTGCTCCATTGTAAAAGCTGTACCTAATAAGCCAACAGTTTTTATTCCTTTTTTTACAATAACATCAGCAGTTGCATCTGCAATATGTAAAAGTGGAATATCAATAGCTTTTTCTATTTGTGGAACTACTTTATGCATAGTGTTTGTACATATAAGTAAAAAATCAGCCCCTGCGTTTTGCACATTTTTAGCTGCTTTGGAAAGGATTTTTGCTGTTCCATCCCAATCATCATAATGCTGCAATTTTTCAATTGAATCGAAGTCAACACTGTACATAGCTATTTTGGCAGAATGCAGACCACCTAAAGAATCTTTAATGCCTTTATTAATTGCTTGATAATATCCAACCGAGCTTTCCCAACTCATACCACCTAAAAGACCAATTGTTTTCATAGTATCTCTGTAAATGAACTGTAATATAAAGCTGGAGTTTAGTGACGCTCCAATAAAAAAATAATCAAATTTTAGTCTACACTATATTTTCTTTGAGTGAGTAGAATATTTGCTTAAGTAGCTTATTTTAGAGCGCTTGTAACTAGTAATAAGAATTGGCTATTATTTATTTTTACGCAATTCAAATGCGCGAACAATGACAAAAGCTATCAGGGTTACAACGAATACGATAAAGAGCATCCAAGCAATACTTTGTAGTGTTTCTATTATTGTACTATATACTTCCAAAATCCACGCCTGACTATCCAGAATTTTTATTGGTATTTCATCATTTATGGGATGAACATAAAGCTCAAGCTGATATATTCTTACACCACCAGATATTCCTACTACATATGCGGCAAATTTTATATATTTAAGCCAGGCATCAGCAAGCTCTTCGGTAACAATTCTAGAAAGAACTCGTTTAAGCGAAGATTGAAAAAAATAAACTGATCCAACAGAAACAGCTAAAGAGATAAAAAATGTAACTATTAAAAGCGTAATAAACATATATGCGTATTTTTTAGTTTTATACTACAATATCGTAGTGATTTATTTTACTATATTATAAAATAGAACAAATTATTTACATTTTTATTTTTTATCCAACTAGCCTTACTGTTTTAAAAGGTTTTATCAACAACTGATTTTGTTTTATTTTATGATTT